>JANOXC010000037.1:0-8059 GCA_031418215.1 Bacteroidota bacterium | reverse complement strand
CAACTGCGATGGCAATCAGCAATATGACGGTTCGAGGTGCAGGTGCAATAGGCGCCGCAGGTGGTTTTGCTATGGCGCAAGCTTTTATTGAATTTGGTTTACAAAACAGACCGGCTATTGAACTTGCTAAAAAAGAAATAGCATCAACACGTCCTACTGCACAAAATTTATTTTATGCTATTAACCGAGTTTACAATGCAGGTAAAATAGCTGTTGAAAATGCCATTCTTGAAGCAAAAAATATTGCTGATGAAGATGCTGCTGCCTGTAAAAAAATTGGTGAGTTGGGCAATGAATTGATTAAAGATGGTTTTCAAATCATGACGCATTGCAATGCAGGATGGCTTGCTTTTGTTGATTATGGAACAGCTCTATCTCCCGTTTTTGCTGCCCATCATCAGGGTAAAAAAATATTTGTTTATGCTGATGAAACCCGTCCAAGGGGACAAGGTGCCCGACTAACAGCCTGGGAGTTGAAGAATGAAAACGTACCACATACTATAGTTGCCGACAATGCCGGTGCATACCTGATGTCGAATGGTAAAATCGATATGATAATTGTTGGGTCTGACAGGATTGCCTTGAATGGTGATGTTGCCAATAAGATTGGAACCTTTGAAAAAGCCATTGTTGCCAAAGAATTCAATATTCCATTTTACGTTGCTGCGCCCATCTCGACCATTGCATTTGATACATTAACCGGAAATGACATTCCCATTGAGCAGCGAAGTGAAGAGGAAGTATTGTTTCAAACAGGAATGACAGCTAACGGTGAAATGGAAAAAATACTGGTTTGCTCTCCCGGCTCAACTGCGATAAATCCTGCTTTTGATGTTACACCTGCAAAATATATAACAGGCATCATTACTGAAAAAGGAATATTCAAACCCGGTGAAATAAGTTTACTTAATGGGCAACATTAGCTTGCTGTTTTTATATTGTATTCCGATTTCATTTCTTATAGTTAATATTCGGTTATTCCATAGGTAAAATAACCACTTTTTAAAACAGTTTCGCAAAAAACCAATCTCGATTAAAGCAAAGAAATTTGTCCCAATAATTACCATAATTGTTCCTCCTCTCGTTAACATACAAAATACAGTGAAATCAGGAAAATATTTTTAGCTTTGCTTCAGCCAAAAAAATTACCCTGAATTCTCGGGGTCATTTTATTGAATTGTAATGAACCGCATCATCAAACAATTAAAGAATTTAAGAAAACAAAGCTATTTAAAGCTTGAATATCAGCATAAATACGCCTTTGTTGGCATCGGAAATCATAGTATCAACAACTTATATCCGATCATCAACTATTTAAGGGTTCCATTAAAGTATATCGTTGTTAGCAGTGCCTCAAATGCCGCTTTGGTTGACAAGAATTTTGAAGGTGTCCAGGGCACAAATGACCTGGATAAAGTGCTGCAGGATCCGGAAATCAAAGGTATATTTATCAGCGCTGACCCCAATAGTCACTTTTCCCTTGTTAAGCAAGCATTATCTCACGATAAATGCGTTTTTGTTGAAAAACCACCCTGTAAAACGGAAACAGAATTACAGGAATTGGTGGCCCTGGAAAAAAATCACAAAGGCTTTTGCCTCGTAGGAATGCAAAAGCGCTATTCCCCTGTTCTGAATGCATTAATGGAAGTAAAAAAAGAACAAATCATCTCCTATAACTACCGATTTGTGACGGGTCCTTACCCAGAGGGAGATAAAATTTTAGATGTCTTTATTCATCCATTAGACCTCATTGCCTACCTTTTTGGTGATTTTAAAATCGGATCCATTCAATCAGCCAATAAAAACACCTACTTCATCCACCTTGTTCACAATGGCTTTATTGGCAGTATAGAACTATCTACCGACTACAGCTGGAAAAATGCCGAAGAGGATCTCGTCTTAAATACGGAAAATGGCATTTATGCTATGAAAAACATGGATTTACTTACCTTCGTAAAAAAGTCCAAGACTTTATTCTCTATTCCCATAGAAAAGATCAAAAAAACAAATACGAATATTGAGGTGCTTTTTAACAGGAATAACTTCAATCCTATCCAGGAAAACAATCAACTCTTTACCACCGGAACTCATGATGAAATAAAAAACTTCATTGGTTTGTGTGAAAACAACAAAGGAAAAAATAAGTCAGCATTATCAACTATGACATTAACTTACCAGTTAATTCAGCAATTAAAAAAGTAAAAGATGTACGGAAAATTAGATTATTTAAGAAGGGGAATGCGTTTTATTCACAATACGCTTCGTCCCGGTCATAAAACCCTTTCAACATTGATGTTCTACGGAACTGATATATGTGATTCCGGTTGCAAGCATTGCCTTATATGGGCCAAAAGACCTATCAAACATTTCCCGATGGAGAAAATGATTGAGGTAATGAAAAGCAAATGCGTGTCCAAGCACACAACCGTTGGACTGGAAGGTGGTGAATTTCTACTTCACCCTCAGGCAATGGAAATTTTAGCATGGTTTAAAAAGAATCACCCCAATTTTGATTTACTCTCCAATTGCCTTAAACCGGAGAATGTAATTGAAGCAGTAAAGAAATATCCGCCACACAGGTTATTTATTTCACTTGATGGTACCAAGGATACCTATTTGTACATGCGGGGAAAAGATGGTTACGAGAGCGTGTTAAGAGTGATCGCTGAATGCAAAGACCTTGTTCCTATTTCATTGATGTTTACCCTTTCTCCTTACAATAGCTTTGCCGACATGGAGCACGTGATCAATATTGCACATAAAAACAATATTGATGTAAGGATTGGCACTTATAACGACATCGCATTTTTCGATACAATTGAGAAAGCGCATGAAACAGAAATAGGTTCTGTTCAGAGTACAGATGTCTTAACCTATGGGAAAATTAAAAAAGCTAAAGAGGAAGGGCAATTGGATAAAAATGAAATGTTGAATGTCCTTGAACTGGAAGATATTGAAACTCCAAAGCATGATCATACCAAGGTTTCGAATACAGAGGATTTTAAGAAAAGCATTCCTAAAAACATTACGTTAACCAATGAAAACTGGGATTTTCTTTTGCTATATGATGAGTGGCGTAAAAAGAAAGTTAATTTGAAATGCCGTAGCATATTAGACAGTATTGTAATACATCCTGACGGCAGTGTCCCTATATGTCAAAACCTTGATTTGAAACTGGGAAATGTATTCACCAACAGCCTGGATAACATATTCAATTCATTGGCTTCACAGGAAATACAAAATAAACACGTTAATGGCTGCAACCAATGTTGGATTAATTTCCATCGCAAATATGATATCGTAATGATGCGCACCATGGAAAAAGGATTGCCGAAATGGTTGGTGGAAAAAATATTTGGTGATTATCAATGGACCGATAATAAGAAAACTACTTACAAAGAATTCATGAAAGAGAATGGGTACCAACTCGGCAATTAATTAATTAATGACTGCATTCACATGATTGGATTAAATAACATATCCTATTATAAATTTCAGCGCCTATTTTAATTACAAAACATTTATACAAACAGTTTTTTATATTATTGTAACAATAATATAATTTGATCTTTAATACATGCCAAATTTCGACCATCAGCGGTCACTCCTTTATAAGAACTGTTATGCTATCGTAAATGAAATGTAAGAACTCATGAAATCAAAACAACCGGCAAAAAAAGAATCGAAACAAGTTGCAGGTGCAAAAAAAGAAAGCACTCCCTCATTCCTTGTTAAAATTATTAAAAATATCGTTATTTTATTTGCTGCTGTTATATTGGTAAAAACATTGAAAGGCAGTAAAGAAGACAGCTACGAATGGAATGATGGCTACAATTGGTATTTTACTTCACTAATTGAAGATAATTTTAAAGCCATGAAGCAATATAAAACGTTGACAACTGAACAAAAGCTTGAATCAAAAATTGGTTTTAATTTTTCTTATTTAAAATTTCTAAAAACAAACACTCCGGAAGACGCCATCATACTGATGCCTCCTGACAGTGTGTTTTTTCCGTCAAATGAGAAATCAGAATTTCAGGTTTTTATTCTTACTCCAAGCTGGGCATCCTATTTTGTATATCCCAGAAAATTGGTTTATGAAAAACAAAATAACCTTGCACTAAATAAAAAAGTTACCCACGTAGCAGTGATGAATTCATGGGGTTATGATAAATTATCATATCAGGCAGCAAGGAATAATAAATACAATATTTTCCCGATAAAAAATTAATAAAAAAGCATATGAAAATTATAGGATGGCTTGTAATTTTTATTTTAGGACTTTCCATTATCAACCTGGTTGCCTATAAGATAAAAGTACTTGCAAAAATCGGTTTTTCCTTACCAATTGGAATGGGAATAAATTCCTTTGTCATGTTTTCTTTGAATTTATTTCATATTCCTATTAATAAGATAAATCTTTTACTTGGCATAGATACCGGAATAATAATATTTTGCTTTATAGGATTTTATTTTGTAAATAAATCAATAATTTCCTCAGGGTCATTGTTCACTAAGATTGATTTTAAAAAGGCATTTAATTTAAACCTTGCTTGGATCTTTTTATTCAGTTATGCTGCATACTTGGTTTATGCGATTACTGTAAAATCAATGTTCTGGCCAACTTATAATTCCGACAGTGTCGACGGCTATGATTTTCTCGCAAGAGTCATTGCAAGAGAAGGTACTATTAACAACTCGATTTTTAATCCCGACAATCTCCTTATTGGGGTAAGGAGTTTATACCCTCCATTGGTACCTTTAAACTTTGCCTTTGCATATTTGTTGGGATTTGAAGATTCAAAAATTGTGGTGGCACTCTTTTTCATTTCCCTATTCGTTTCGTTTTACGCCATGACTACCAAACACACCACACCTTTAGCTGGGGCGCTTTTCTCTTTCTTTCTGGTTATCACCCCTGAATTTGCAGCCTTCTCTGCCCTCTCATCTTCTAATCCGCCATGTGCTTTTTATAGCGGGATTGGAATGATATGCCTCTACACTTATTATCGCTTTAAAGAAAAACCTTATTTATTTATCGGAATATTATTTATCATGCTCGCCGTATGGACACGTACAGAAGCTGTTTTGTTTGCATTAGCAGGAACAATTTACCTTCTTTCAATACCTTTTAATAAGAAACAGTTAATTTCAGTTGCGTTGCTTGGATTTTGCAGCTTGGTTGCATTATTGTCCTGGCAAATTTATATGACATCAATACTGCATGTTGAATCTCCAATGCCTATTATTAAAAAGTTGTTTTGGGATCCGGAAAAACTTTCAAGAATATTGTCTCAGGTTAAGTTTGTGACGTTTAATACCCAGTTTTATGGCATCATTATTTATCTTTTTATTATGATTGCACTTATAAATACTATTTTTATATTTAAGAAAAAAGAAAATGGAATTCTATTGGGTAGCATCATTCTCGCCTGGTCGACCTATATATTTTTTTACTACCAAATTGATTCAGATTTTAAAGATCTTTCAATGGGTGGATGGATTCATAGTGGTTATAAAAGAGGATTATTTTATTTTCTTCCTCTGATTCTATTTTATTGTGCTAATAATTTTATCAGTGATAAACTATTTAAAAAGTACTTTTTGGTTTAATAAATACAATTTGCTTTCAAAACAATATTCATATGCTTTAATACTTAAATGAACTTTAAATAAAAGTAAAAATTCGAAGTTTTTTGCTTTAACAAAAAAACCTAAATGGTGTGGTCGTGGTAGCTAAATCCAGGATTTTTTCACTCGATCTATTAAGAGGATTGGTCATGATCATCATGGCGCTGGATCATACAAGAGATTTCTTTCATTATGACGCCTTTATCCATGACCCACTCGATTTAAAAACGACTTCACTGTTTTTGTTTTTCACACGTTGGGTCACACATTTTTGTGCACCAATTTTTGTTTTCCTGGCAGGCACATCTATTTATCTTCAAGGCAACAAAAAAACAAAATCTGAATTGAGTTTATTTCTATTTAAACGAGGGCTTTGGCTCATTTTTGTTGAACTAATCATCATCACTTATGCATGGACATTTGATGCATTTTTTCCTGTGTTGATAATGCAAGTTATCTGGGCAATCGGAATCAGCATGGTATTGATGGCAATGTTAATCCACTTACCTTATTCAATCATGTTGCTTTTGGGTTTCATTGTTGTTGCAGGGCATAATGTACTAGACTATCTACCGGCAACCCACCAGGGCTTTTTATGGGACATAGTTAGAAACGGGAATTTTGCATTCCATACCATTAGCGCCCAACATCAGATGGCCATTATCTATCCATTTTTACCATGGCTGGGACTAATGATGCTGGGATTTTGTTTTGGAAAAATATATGCACCGAGCTTCAATCCTAAACAGCGAAAAAACATTTTGACCTGGACAGGAGCCGGCTTAATATTATTTTTCGTTTTTTTGAGGTTCACCAATTTATATGGTAATCCAACTCAATGGTCGATACAAAATAATGTTTTTTTTACATTTCTTTCATTTATAAATTTAAACAAATACCCGCCTTCTTTGTTATACATGTGCATCACTATTGGGCCTGCTATGTTATTTTTATCCTTCTTTGAAAATACGCACAATAAAATTACTCGCATAATATCAGTTTATGGACGAGTTCCGTTTTTTTATTATGTATTGCATTTTTATTTATTGCACATCCTTTGCATGGTGCTTTTTTTAACAAGAGGTCATTCACTATCTGAAGTTACGCCAAATGTTTTTGGAATACCGTTTCATTATCTTATTGCAGGTGAAGGATACCCATTAACGATTGTTTATTTAATCTGGATTTCACTTATTTTAGTACTTTATCCTTTGTGTAAATGGTTTAGTGAATTGAAGGCTCGTAAGAACTATTGGTGGTTGAGTTATTTATAATCACGTATGTTCTTTTTATTGATCATTTTCGTAATAATCGAATTAAATTCCAAAATAAAAAGTGTATTGTTTTATTGGGTACCACTTTTCTAGGTACCTTTATAAGATGACGAATATTTGTGTAAACAAGTCTTTTCGCTATATACATATGGGCTCTTAGTATTCGATCAATTCAATAACTAGGCAACCTTTCAACAAATTATTCGTAGAATAACAATCATTCACGAACCTGATGAACATGAAAACTTATTATTCTACAATATTCTTCACTTCATTGCTTCTTCTTGCCTACCCGTTATTTGCTCAACGTATCGGTGAAAAGGCAAATGATAATAAAGCACTATTTGAAAAAAGTAATATTCTCAATTGCATAAGCAAATCAGAATATGCCGTTATTGAGAAACAATGTGCAGAATATGCAGGACGTTCAGGTCGTATGCTGAACCGCCAGGATAATACTTTAAATACTTCTTTAAATTGGCCACTTAAAGCGGCAACAGGTTTTGATGATTGCAGTTATTACTTTATTGCAGCCTATGTCGACGAGGATACTGCTGCAGGAGTGATTGCAGATTTTAACTGTGGAACCAATACCTATGACGGACATCGTGGAACAGATATCGCTGTTTGGCCTTTTGGATTCTACAAAATGGATAACAGTCAGGTAGAAGTAATTGCAGCCGCTGCAGGAACTATAGTAGGTAAAGGTGATGGGAATTTTGATAGAAACTGCACCTCGAATAACTTACCCGCCAATTATGTCATCATTCAGCATGCTGATGGATCAAATGCATTGTATTGGCATATGAAAAGTAATTCTGTTACCCTCAAAGCCATCGGGCAAACCGTTGCGGCCGGCGAGTATTTAGGCGTGGTAGGCAGTTCAGGAAGTGCTTCAGGACCACACTTACATTTTGAAGTATGGGCAGGCAATACCAACAGCACGCGCATTGATCCATACTTTGGTAATTGTAATTCCCTGAATGCATCAAGCTGGTGGATCAATCAAAAACCTGCAACGGAGCCCGCAGTTATTAAAGTATCCGTTAACACAACTGACATTGTACTTCCGGGATGCCCAACTACAGAAACACCCAATGAAAGCACTTCTTTTGTAATTCCATTTCAAGGTGCAGGCTTAGCACCGGGCATGG
>JANOXC010000036.1:0-3963 GCA_031418215.1 Bacteroidota bacterium | reverse complement strand
CAAGACCGGCAATCATATCTGAAGGCGCATCAGGAGCATAGTAACCTGGAAAAATAGTTTGAAGCGTTGGAAGCATATAAGATGATTTACCGTTCAACCACCATAAGTACCCATATGAATTGTTCAGCGTTTGTGAAGTATTAATCATTTGATTAAAATAGGCTGTATCATGCAACAAAGTATCTGTATTCCAGATTCCATTATTTTGTATTAATATTCCGTAGCGCGCCATACTTCTTGCTTTGCTGTAGAAGACATTGTCATAACCCGAGTAGAGCCAAAAGCCTGTCATCCCTGTTGGCGTTTTTAAAGAAGTTTGTGTAAATGTGTTAATCGGTTGGCCTGTTGCATTTGTCAATACACCTTCTAACAGTGTGTAGGGAGCATTGTGATAAGCCCATCGTGTGCCTGCATCAGCTAAATAATTAAGGCAGGTATCAATCGTGCAATGATTGTCAGCTACACCATCATCAAGTCCGGTTGTCATGGTGAGCTGATTCCGGATAGAGATTTTATCTTCCTCCGGTAGGGTGCAATTTGTCCATCCTGCACCTAAATATTTTGAGGTTGTATCCGAAATAGATAAGAAACCATTTTCTTGAGCTTGCCCAACTAAAAATGCGGTGATTGTCTTACCGGCTGAGGCCCAGTACCAAAGACTGTCAACTGTAAAAGCACCAAAGTATTTCTCCAAGACTATTTTACCATCTTTCAATAGGATAAACCCTTTCGTGTTTTCCTGTTGAAGGAAATTGTATAAAGTATCTATTTCATTTTGGCACCATCCTAAGGATAAAGGGGATAGGGTATCCCATGAAGTCCCGGTTAAAGGTGGAAAATATATGTTCTGCGATTTGGAGGTTGTAGTAATTGAAAGGAAAGCTAAGATTAACAGCAGGGTTTTCATTGTTTTGTATTCTATGATTTACTTTAGATTTAATAGTATAAAATGAATAAAATATCCAACAAAAGTAGGGTAAATTACTTCCGTGCTTATAAGTTGGATACGAGAAAGTTTGTTTTGTAATACCATCGACTCAATCCATAATTGGGTTACCTGGTAATTACTTTTTTTACCAATTTTAGGCTGTTTGTTTTGGAATGATTTAAAACAAATTATATTTACCAAAATATTCATTAATTAAAAACCAACGACATGAAAAAAAAACTAAGTAAATTAGCGCTTGTAGCTATCATTATCGGTTTAATACCTGTTGCTGCTTCAGCGCAACAAGTGGAAAACCAAAACCTTGTTAATGTTACACGTTTAAAAACAAAATGGCCTGAGAAAGGATCCGGCGTGATTCGTGATTCTCTCATTCAGATTTACAATGACAATGTGATTAAGAAGAATGAGAAGATACTTTCTCATCGTGAGTACTCTCATTTTTTTACTACTGACAATAAGGATTATATGATTTTGGAAGAGTTCAAGGATTTTTCTTCCATGGAAGAAGCTTGGAAAATCAATACTGATTTAGAGAAAAAAGCATGGCCTGATGAGAAGAAACGCAAAGAGTTTATGGATGCGATGGGTGCTTATTTTGATGACTGGCATGGGGATGCAATTTTCCATACCAACCCTAAACTTTCTAAGAATTAATTAACCATTATCACTAAGTGCAATATCTGTTGGGTCACCCAATGATATTGCACTTCTTTTTTTAGTCAATTTTGTACTTGAATTGTACAGAATTTATTTTTTTGCAATGGAAATCACTGATAAACCGATTTTGTTAAATGTTACCTGGTCAACAATTTTAAAAATTGGCACCAATTTATTATACAAGCTCATCTGTTCACCTTGAATTGTTTTCTTATTGAGCAATTTACCAAACAAGAACCAACCGAGAATACCACCCATGTTGAAATAGGAGGACTTAATAACTTCCAGGTTGTTTTTTTGAAAAAGTGCATTTAATGTTTTTTTCGTATACCTTCTGAAATGTTCCAACTCTTTATCAAAGCGATTATATAAAAACTGGTAAGCGGGAACCAGGATAACAATATTACCATGTTCTTTTAAGAGCTTCTTGCAATTGGTAATTGCCAGTTCATCATTGCCGATGTGTTCCACAACATTCAGAGCATAAACGGTGTCAAATGTGCCGATAAGGTGACTGTATTTATTTTCAAAATCATCATCAACAAGATCTAGTGTAATAATCCCTTTGAGGGTGGAATAAGCTTTAAATTTATTTTTGAGGATGTCAGTGTAATTATCCCTTAAATCACTTAACGTTATGTCTTTTCCATTTTGTAAAAAATAATCGGAGATGTTTCCGATACCGCTGCCGATTTCCAGGATGTTGCCATAACAATAGGGCGCAATGCGCGAATACATCCAATGATTAAAATGATCAGCACCGGCTATTGCGTTTAGTATTTCCAGCCCTTCCTCATCAATAATTTTTTTACCAAATTCAGTACTCATTTTTCTACCTGTTGAATAAGTTATATTTTAAAATACAATAGATAGCCCTGAATCCATCTTTCCATCCGATTTTTTTACCATCGGCAAATGTTCTTCCATAGTAGGAGATACCCACTTCATATATCCTTATTTTAGGGATGCGTGATAATTTTGCTGTCACTTCAGGTTCAAACCCGAATCGTTTTTCTTTTAAAGAAAGAGATTGAATAATTTTTGTATTACACAATTTGTAACATGTTTCCATGTCGGTTAAATTGAGATTAGTAAACAGGTTGGAAAGCATGGTTAAAAAATTATTTCCCAGTGTATGCCAGTAAAACAACACCCTGTGTGGGTTGCCACCCATAAATCGTGACCCATATACGACATCGGCAAATCCGCTCAGTACGGGTTTTAAAAGAATGTTGTATTCCTGCGGGTCGTATTCAAGGTCTGCATCTTGTATTATGAGATACTCACCCGTTGCTTTACTGATGCCAGTATGCAGTGCAGCGCCTTTTCCCTGGTTTACCGCATGTTTGAAATATTGAATATTTACTGCTGGATTAACTCCAATATATTTTTGAATAGACGATTCTGTATCATCGGTAGAACAATCATTCACAATAATTAACTCTTTGGAAATATTGTTAACCATGTTCACTTCCTTAATTTTATCAAGGATAAGGTGTATGGTCCTGCCTTCATTGTAAACAGGAATGACGATGGAAAGGGTATTGATATGCATTTTTTTTTGTGCTTAAATCAATAATTAGCTTAAGTGGTTTGGAATGGATAATGAGATTTGGGAGCAAATATAATCACCCTTAGTTTCAATCAGAAAATCTAATCTAATCAAAAACAATTCTTGGTGATGATATTACCCATTCTACTTATACCATTACTTGACGAATATTGTTATTATTAATTAGGAAATTCTATGGTGTATAACAATTAATAAGTCCTCTTTTTGAAACAACTTTCTTCATTTTATTAGTTGATTTCATGTTTACCTTTCGCTCAATCTGATCAATACCTTATTTTCTATAATAATTTTAAAAATTGTATAAATATTTGAATAATAACTATTAAAACCAAACCACGATGAAAAAAAAGACGATTCTGATGTTTTTTGGATGCTTAGTATCCATGTTATTATTAGTGCAATGTACTGAAAGGCCTAAGGAACAGCCGGTAATTGCTGCCGCTGAGAAGCCCAATTATGGAGGCTATAAAAGCCAGGAGCAATGGGGCGAGCACCTTGTTACAATTGCAGGCTGTAATGATTGTCATACCCCAAAAAAAATGACGGCAATGGGACCTGAAATCGACAGTTCATTGCTGTTGTCAGGTCATCCTTCACAGCTTCCTCCGCCCGATGTAAACCGCAAGGAAATGGAAGGAAAAGGTTTGATTATCACAAATGATTTAACAGCCTGGGTAGGGCCCTGGGGTATTTCTTACACTGCTAATTTAACCTCTGATCCAACAGGAATAGGTGGCTGGCAGGAAAGTAATTTTATAACTGCTATCCGCGAAGGAAAGTACAA
>JANOXC010000035.1:0-10374 GCA_031418215.1 Bacteroidota bacterium | reverse complement strand
TCAGGGCCGTTTTTTTTATTTATCAATGTGTCAGATTGCATCAACATCTTCTAAGTGAATATTCTTTAGATACGGATCCATTACTTTTGATGAAGGCGTAGCTGCGATTTTTTCAATACGGTTTTGTTTTACATTATACCAAAGCTGGATGTAATATCCATTGAGGTGATATAAGTTAACACGAAACTTACTGTTATGACGAACGATCAGGAAAGTAGCACTATGCCATACATGCCATGCTTTTTCATCAAAATCGAGGATGTTAAATTTTTCGGAGGTAGGTACTTCTTTTATCATATGTTATAGTGCTTTGTTTGCGATATCAAAGAAAAGGCGGCCTCAGCCGGACAAGCACTATAATTTGGCAAATACAAAAGTTTTCAGGGTGAAATAAGGGCTACTGTGGATACAAATACAACTTCATAACCGAGAAATACCAGTCTTCAATTTGGAGGAAGTATTATTATACTAATGAATGCCGTCTCAA
Source organism: Bacteroidota bacterium (assembly GCA_031418215.1). Taxonomy (GTDB): domain Bacteria; phylum Bacteroidota; class Bacteroidia; order AKYH767-A; family OLB10; genus JANOXC01. The sequence goes on along the minus strand of JANOXC010000035.1, from coordinate 9,887 downwards.
AAAAAGCGACTGACTTAGAAGAAAAGCTTATTATATATAAGTAGATCTATTCAACAGTAACACTCTTGGCAAGATTTCTTGGCTGGTCAACATTGCAACCACGCATTACTGCAATATGATAAGCCAGTAGTTGAAGAGGGACAACAGATACCAGGGGCACTAAAATTTCATCTGTTTCAGGAATTTCGATAACGTAATCTGCCATCTCTTTCACATCAACATCGCCTTCCGTTACTATAGCAATGATCTTACCTTTTCTGGCTTTCACTTCCTGAATGTTGCTTACTACCTTTTCATAGGAACTATTCTTGGTTGCAATAACTACCACAGGCATAGCCTCATCAATTAAGGCAATAGGACCGTGTTTCATTTCTGCAGCAGGGTAACCTTCTGCATGGATGTAGGAAATTTCTTTCAGTTTCAAAGCGCCTTCCAAAGCGACCGGAAAACCATAACCGCGGCCGAGGTATAAAAAGTTTTTGACGTCTCTGTATTTATAAGCAATTTCCTTGATTTTTTCGCTTGAGCGTAAAGCAATCTCCACCTTGGATGGAATTGTTTCCAATTCATTAAGCAATTGACGGAAGCGGGACTCTGTAATACTTCCCCTCTTATGTGCAATCTGCAAGGCCATTAACGTAAGCACCGTAACCTGTGCAGTAAATGCTTTTGTGGAAGCAACACCTATTTCAGGTCCGGCATGTGTATAGGATCCGGCATGCGTAGCGCGAGGAATAGAAGATCCAACCACATTACAAACACCAAAAATGGTTGCCCCTTTTGATTTGGCAAGTTCAACAGCAGCTAAAGTATCTGCAGTTTCGCCTGATTGCGAGATGGCAATCAATACATCATCATCATTAATAATGGGATTGCGATATCGGAATTCAGAAGCATATTCTACTTCCACCGGGATGCGTGCCAAATCTTCTATCAGGTATTCTGCAACCAATCCGGCATGCCAGGAAGTGCCACAAGCAGCAATCATTATCCTTTTGGCATTGATTAGTTTCTTTTCAAACTCACGCAAACCGCCCAACTTAATAGACCCGTTACGGGCATCAAATCGTCCGCGCATACTGTCGGCAATAGAACGAGGCTGCTCATAAATCTCTTTTAGCATGAAGTGTTCATAGCCACCTTTCTCCAACATCTCCAACTTTAATTCCAGTTCCTGTATGTAAGGAATCTTAACCTGGTTCTCAATGGTCTTTACTGTTAACTGTCCGTCGTTTATTACGGCCACTTCCCCATCATTCAGGTAAGCGACATTCTTCGTATATTCTACTATAGGAGTGGCATCGGAAGCTACAAAAAACTCATCCTTGCCAATACCTACAACAATAGGGCTGCCTTTTCTTGCAGCAATTAATTTATTGGGTTCGTTTTTTGAAAGGATGACAATGGCATATGCGCCAACAACTTCACCCAGCGCCAAACGCACAGCTTCTTCCAGCTCAACATGTCCTCTTTTATATATTTCTTCAATAAGATGAATCAACACCTCTGTGTCGGTATCGCTTTTAAAAGTGTGTCCTTGTTTAATAAGTTCCGCCTTGATGGAAGCATAATTTTCAATGATTCCATTGTGGATGATGGCGAACTCTTCATTTTGGGAGAAATGAGGATGTGCATTTCTGTCATTGGGCTCACCATGTGTTGCCCATCGGGTATGACCCATGCCTACATGGCCGGCCAGGTTTTTCCCCTTTACAAATTCGGCAAGCTCGCTAACCTTACCAGCCTTTTTGTAAATATTTAAAGTGCCATTCAGCAATGCCACACCGGCACTGTCGTAACCACGGTACTCTAAACGTTGCAACCCTTTAATGATGATTGGGTATGCTTCTCTTTTTCCGATATAAGCTACTATTCCACACATGTTGATCAGTTATTGGGATGCGTATAAGTTAAATTGAGCTTGACTTCCACCGGTCCTTCCAGAAAGGTTCGACGTGCATTTGAAAGGCTGCCGGATGCAACTAAATAGATGCCATAATTTTTAAGGTCACCATTCACCACACTTTGCAAATAACGTGAAATGTTCAAAGTACATATATCATTTGTAAACAAGCCGTTAATTACATTGTTTGATTCAAACTCATCAATTATCAGCGTATTTCTTCCCAATGAATCGGCTGCTCTAACGATGAGGGATAAATGATTGGTGAGCGGAGTAGTGGATCCCGGTTTTATTTTGACAACAATAGTTGCATTATTAATCGAAACAGGATGATTGGCGGTCAAGTTCATCAGATTGGGAAACTGCAACTTTGTTTTTAACCCTGCCATCGATTGAACATAAAACGTTGTTGGGTTCACAGAATCAAACACGGTAGGATTATACTGATGCTTGTAACGATTGTTGCGCGCCGAGTTTTCGTTGATTAGGAAATTGTATACAGAAGAGAAAGGATCTGTGGGTGCTTTCTTGTAATAAATTGTCAATGCATTTAAAGATGAATTTGGGTCGAGTGTAAGTATGCTTCCGTTTCCATCAGCAATGTCAGTTAAATAGATTCCCTTAAAAAATTCCAGAAATTTTGAATTGGAACTATAGGTTGTAGAGTCAGTAATATATTGTTGCATAATGCTGGTTCCAACATCATCACTCAAACGGAAGCGCAGCTGAGCAGGCTTTTTTGTTGTACCAACTTGTATGCTGTCAACCAGGTTAGGAACCAGAGAAACGCTTCCAATACCGGGCGACTTTAATGCAAAATCGTGTGTTGTATAATAAATACTGCTCACACTCATACTTTCATCCATTTCGTAAACAGAGATATGATGCATTGCTGCAGAATCACCATAGATTGATTTATATCCAAGGCTAAGAACAACGGAGTCAGGTTTAGTTACTCCATTAAAACCGTTGTTTAATAGGCTTCCTAACCGCAACTGTACATAGAAAGAAGCTGCAGATACGCCTATTTCTGCATCATTCATACTTCCAAGGAATAGCGGTGCGGTATTGTTGCTGCCCACTAGAGAATCTTCTTTAACCGTTTGGCCCTTGATTGTAGTGGTATCCGTAAAAAAAACACCGGGCTGATCACCACTTGGTAAAACAGCTGAACCTACCAGTTCCGGATCTTCACAGGAGAATATTAAGCAAAGCAGGAGGCCTGAAAGCAGGTAGCGAATCATGGGACGAAGGTACATGAATTAATTAGCACAACTAAGACGTTGTGGAAGCAAAAATAGTATTCAATAAAAAAAGATTAATCAACCAATACGGTATCTTCCAGCAAAACCTCCTGGTAAAAATTATCGATCGCATCAATATATTCTTCAGGAGAATGAAATCCCAATACAGGCTTAGTGCTTTTCTTTAATTCTTTTTCTACTTGAGGATGAAGTTCCTGTGTACCAACAATCAAGGCGTCCGACCATTTCATGGCAGCGCCTGTTATGGCAGCATAATTAGGGTCTTTCAGATCTTTAACATCTTCCTGGCCCAGCCCTTCCATCATCATTTTAGCACCATAATTATCATGGAACTTTTCCTCAAAAGCATCATTGTATAAAGAATACACCACTTTTGAATTATGAAACATCGGATCATCCTTATAGCTTGTTTTCACAAACATCGGGATAAGGCTCGTCATCCAGCCGTGGCAATGTATAATGTCAGGAGCCCAGCCCAGTTTCTTAACCGTTTCTAAAACACCACGACAAAAGAAAATCGTACGGTCGTCATTATCCTTATAAAACTTTTCATCCGCATCCGTATAAATCGATTTGCGTTGGAAGTACTCCTCATTATCAATAAAATAAACCTGCATCCTTGCAGCTTGGATAGAAGCTACTTTAATAATCAATGGATGATCAGAATCATTAATGATGAGGTTCATTCCAGAAAGGCGAATTACCTCATGCAACTGATGCCTTCTTTCATTAATCAGGCCGAAGCGCGGCATGAAGGTTCTGATTTCTTTTCCCTTTTCCTGGATACCCTGTGGTAAAAAACGGGCTACTTTACTTTGTTCATTAAGGTCGAGATAAGGATGTATCTCACTGGAAATAAATAACACTCTTGCTTTTCTCATGGCTTTCTTCACCGGTCTTAAATTTCAGTGCAAAGATACAGATAATAAAAGTATTGTGCAATTCTCAAAATTAACAGAAATATTTTTTTGAATAGTTGTTAAGTTGGTAGCATGATGAGTCGAAATCATAAATATGTTTATCATTGCCTCTGACAGAGACGATCAATGCAAATCAGTAAAACAGTTTCAGAACTGAACCACTACCTTGATTTTGAGAGGGGTAAAGGCTTAAGCATAGGTTTTGTTCCAACAATGGGGGCCTTACATGAAGGGCATTTGTCGTTGGTAAGGCAGGCCTTGAGGGAATGCAATAAGGTTGTTTGCAGCATCTTCGTTAATCCAACACAATTTAATGATGCAAAGGACCTTGCTCAATATCCCCGTATGCCCGACGCCGATATGGCAATGCTGAAAGAATCAGGATGCAATACTGTTTTTTTGCCCGAAGTAGCGGAGATCTATTCATCTGGTGAGGCCCTGCTGGATATTGATTTCGGACAACTTGAAACTACCATGGAAGGATTTTACAGGCCCGGGCATTTTACAGGCGTGGCAACCGTAGTTGATAAGCTTTTCCAAATTGTAAGACCTTTTAAGGCATATTTTGGGGAAAAAGATTTTCAGCAACTGGCCGTCATCAGAAGAATGGCACAACTCAGGTCTCATTCTATCGATATTGTTGGTTGCCCTACTTTGCGGGAAAAAGATGGATTAGCGATGAGCTCCAGGAATCTATTATTGTCACCAGATCAGCGGAGGGCTTCACCACTCATATTCAGTGCTTTAAATGAAGCAGGAAAAATGCTTCAGCAAGAATCATTTTCAGTTGTTAAGCGATGGATTATAGAAAAAATAAACGCTAACTCTTTTTTAAAGGTGCAATACTTTGATATTGTCCATCCTGACACGCTTGCTTCGGTAAAAGATGATGAGCACCCGAAGGAAGCACGCGGATGCATTGCTGTGTTAACTGAAGGTCCGCGCCTGATAGATAACGTGGCTTATCATTTACAATGACACGGTTATTTTAAATTACTTTTGCCATTCAATTGATTGAAGACAGAAAAATCCCTCATTTGTAATTAATATATCATACCTGTGAAGCAACTGCTCAACATTATTAAATACCTGTTGTTTTTAGGCATCGGCGTAGGATTACTTTGGTATACTTTCAGGGGTCAGTCATTTTCTGAGCTTTATAGCAAGATCAGTCATGCTAAATTCGAATGGATCATTTTATCAATGGTTGCCTCAATTGCTGCCTTGATAAGCAGGGCCATGAGATGGAATCTCTTAATTGAGCCTTTGGGTTTTAAACCACAACTATCCAGTTCATTCCACTCCTTGATGATTGGATACTTTGCCAACCTTGCTATTCCTCGGATAGGCGAAATAACACGGTGCGGGGCGCTTTCAAAGGCTGAAAAAGTTCCTTTTAATAAACTAATTGGAACAGTGATAGTGGAACGGGCTTCTGATTTAATAATGCTGGCAGTTTCCATTGTATTGTTGGGTCTAATGGAGCACCGGCTTATCGGATTTTTACTTACAGAGGTATTTGATAAGTTTAAAGATTCTAAATCAATGCTGATTGTTGGTTTGGTTGGCTTCGTGCTCTTTATAGTCTTGTTTAGTTTGTGGCTCAGGTCTTCTTCTTCCGGCAAATTAAAGGCAAGGGTTATGAAGATTGTGCTTGAAGTGGTAGAGGGTTTGAAAAGCGTTTTCAAAATGAAAGGCGGTTTTGCTTTTTTAGCACATACATTATTTATCTGGCTGATGTATTACCTGATGGTGTATGTTAGTTTTTTCGCTTTAGTGCCAACGAGCCACCTCGATGCAAAAGCAGGCTTGTTTTTAATGGTAGCAGGTGGAATAGGAATGTCAGCACCTGTTCAGGGAGGCATTGGCACTTATCATATTCTCGTTTCTCAGGGATTGATGGTTTATGGAATTTCAAAAGGCGATGGTTTGATTTTCGCCACACTGGTGCATACAGCACAGTTGGTGCTATTGCTGCTGTTAGGCACCATTGCCGTAATTGCCTTATTCTTCAAGAACAGAAAAGCAAAAACTGTATGAACTACCTTGAATCTATAAAGCATAAAATAGTTACCCTGGATAACGCTGTCAGTAAGGTGGCTCAGTGGAGGAAAGAATCATGCAAGGTTGTTTTCACCAATGGCTGCTTCGATTTGCTTCATTTAGGGCATATTGAATATCTTTCGAAAGCAGCATCTTATGGTGATTTTTTGGTCATCGGACTCAATACAGACGCCTCTGTCAGCCATATAAAAGGCAAAACGAGGCCGATTAATGACGAGAAATCGAGGGCCATGGTGTTAGCTTCTTTGGCATTTGTATCGCTGGTTGTGTTGTTTTCAGAAGAAACACCTTATAAATTGATCAAAACATTACAGCCCGATGTATTGATTAAAGGAGCTGATTATAAGGCTGAAGAGATCGTGGGCTATGATGTTGTAACCAGCCGTGGGGGCAGTGTCCTGACGATTGAACTGGTATCAGGATATTCTACATCGGCCATTGAAAAACGGATTGTTGATGCCCATATGTCACAGTTGTAATTTTTAAGAAAAATACCCATACTTTTGGTACATTCCGGGATTAATTTGGCTGGAAACCACAACGAACATGCGTAAATTAATTATTCCCATGCTATTTTCTCTCTTCCTGATGACAGGATGTGAGAACAACGATTTTCTGCAATCAGAATCTACTGTTAATGCAAAGCTTAACGGCACCTGGAAACGATACTTATCAACCGACCCCAAACAAAGTTGGGAGATGAGTAATGGTAGTTTAAAGATTACGCAATATGGCGGTCCTGAAGACACCATTAAATTTGTTGATTACGGGCATTATACTGTATTAACAAAGTTCTCTAAAATTTTTGTCACCTTCTCTGATATCACCAATTTAAATCTTGAACCTGGAGATTTAAATACACGGTGGAATATTTCAGAACTGACAGGCGGCGTTCTTTATTTGTCTACCACTAGCCAGTCCGGATCCGTTATCGCACGTGAATTTGTAAAACAATAGAAACAATTAATTGATATATAATAAAAGGATTCCTGCCTTCGCGGGAATCCTTTTATTTTTTACTGACTAGCCTGTAAAGGAAACAGTATTTCTCAGTGAGAAACAATTGCTGTATTAATTCCTGATAAATTTTTGTGTATAGCTGTTATTTTCATCACTCAACTTCACAAAATAAATTCCTGCAAAGGGTTCTGTTAATGAGGAAGAGTTCGAAGGTGTTTATTTGCTTGTGAGAGGAGAATTTTTTCGGAATTAATTATTCAACAAGCACCATTTCTTTTACTAAATATCCCGCACCGGCAAATTTATCGATCACAAATAATATATAACGAACATCAAGAGAAATATTCCTGCACTGTTCAGGTGCAAACATGATGTCGCTCATGGTGCCTTCCCAAACTCTGTCGAAGTTAACGCCTATGAGTAAGCCATTGGAATCTATTACAGGACTTCCACTCATGCCACCTGTTGTATGGTTGGAGGCTATGAAGGCTACCGGCATTTTTCCGTTCACGCCATATCGTCCGTAATCTTTTTTATTATATAATTCAATCAATTTTGGGGAGACGGCAAACAGTTCATTTGTTGAATCCATTTTTTCAATGATGCCATCTAAAAATGTTTGGTATTTGTAATGCACTCCATCCCTGGGATTATATCCCTGCACTGTTCCAAAGGATACCCGCATCGAGTTGTTCGCATCGGGATAATGTTTTTCACCTTCTTCCATCTCCAGTATTCCGGCTGTGAATAAGCGGAGCAGGGGTGCTAATTGTGATTTCTTATCTAATACTGCTGTTCCCACTTTTAGGCTGTAATTATTTACCATGTCAGTAGCAAGCATATAGGCGGGGTCTTTTGCAAATGCTTTTGCTTTTTTAGGATTGAAATGATCAAGTAACATTTTTACTTTTTCATAACTGACCAAAGCACTTTTCTTAAATACCATTGTTGAATATTTACCAAGATCTCCGTTATAATCTGCTTTTGCTTTAAGCAGAACAGGTGGGAGTAGCGCTTCTTCAACATGCTGTATATATAAAGTGCAAAGTTCTGTGAGCAGTTTTTCGTCCAAAGGCGCATAATAGTTTTTAAAGAAAGATTCTGTGCTCTTTAGCAGTCGTGCAGTTTCGATATTTATTTTCTGCTGATCGGGATTTTCTACAGCGCAAAGTTCAACCAATGGTGCAAATCCTGATGCGAAGTTGATAATCTCTGCGCCAAAGCCTGCTTCTGTATAAAAATCTTCTGCAGTAATGTATTTTTCATAGCTTTTATATATATCGGCAAATTGTGAAATAACGGTGCCGTATTTTATTTTTCTTTCGTCGCTTTGCAATACCCACTTGTTGAAATCAGCTTCTATTGATTGTTTCTTTTGTATTGCTTGCAGTTTTTTTAATCCCGCCACTTCGCCCTTCCACTTCTTATAGGCATTAGCCAATGTCCTTAATTTTGCGGCATACTGTATATAAACTTGTTCATCCTGTTGCATGAAATTTTCCATCACTGCAATTTTTTTGTCACGTATGGCAATACGGTTCGGATTGGAAATGTTAATGATAGTATTAACAGCATAAGAGGGGATGTATTCCTGCGTCCTGCCTGGAAAGCCATAGGCCATCGTAAAGTCCCCTTCACGAACGCCTTTCATTGAAATCGGCAAAAAACTTCTAGGATGAAAAGGGATATTCTCTGTGCTAAAATCGGTAGGTTTATTGTCTTTGCCTGCATAAATCCTGAATAAAGAAAAATCACCAGTCTGACGGGGCCACATCCAATTGTCAATATCACCGCCAAAGTTGCCGATCGTAGAAGGCGGTATGCCAACCATTCTAACATCTCTGAACTTTTCACTGACGATCAATATAAATTGATTGCCATCGAATATCGCTTTTACCTGAGCAATATAATGTGTGCCTTCAACAGCATTCTTTTCAATCGTTGTTGCAAGCTCCTTTACCTTGGAGTTGCGTTCCGCTTCCGATTTTATTTCATTCAAGTTGGGGATAATTTGTGAGGTGACATCTTCTATCCGAATTACAAAAGAAGCTGTGAGACCCGGACAAGGGATCTCCTCATTCCTTTTCATGGCCCAAAAACCATCACGAAGGTAATTGTGTTCAAGCGTGCTCAGCGATTGAACAGAAGGATAGGCGCAATGATGATTTGTTAGCATTAATCCTTCATCGGAGACCATTTCACCCGTACACTTGCCATTGTTAAAACTTACAATAGCATCTTTAATAGAATTCTTGTTGACGCTATATATATCCTCTATAGGAATTTTAAGTCCCCTGATATACATTTCTTCGGCATTGAGCTGCTTCAACAAATGCGGCAGCCACATGCCTTCATCAGCCCTTACTTCGGTTAGTGAAACCAAAGTAATAAAGAGTACGATTATTTTTTTCATCATATATATAATCAGCTATAAAAATAGTTTTGCAGTAATCTAAGAATGGCTTTTCTGATATTTTAATCGTATAAAAAAAACCCTGTAATATGATTACAGGGTTTTTATAAAACTAAAAATGAAACCATTAATTAAAACGGTAAATCATCCTCAGCTTGTACATTGTTTTGCATTGGGTCAACAGCAGTTTCAGCAACCTGATTCATTACATTGCTTCCGCCTTGTGAATCCATATTGGATGCACCGCCACTTATGACTTCAGCTTTCCAGGCGCGCACATCAGTATACCAACGACCATTGTATTCGCGGGACTCTATACTGATAGCAAATTTTACGGTTGAGAAAGGTTTAATAGCCGATAT
>JANOXC010000034.1:0-4667 GCA_031418215.1 Bacteroidota bacterium | reverse complement strand
CTCCTAATCCAATTATTAAAAAAGCAAAATCCATGTCAATCCAATATATCAGTTTAATCCGTGATCCCGTATTTGTTTTTATACTTTAGAAATAACTGGTGTTGAATATTATCTAAACTGATTTTTCTTCCCTGAATGTATGCTTCCTCCACTACACTTGATTTCATATCCAACAAATCTCCTGAAGTGATAATGAAAGTGGCATCTTTATTATCTTCCAATGTTCCGCATGTTGCACTAATCCCTAATATTTCTGCCGGTGCAAGCGTGATGGATTTTACAGCTTCTTCATAGGGTAATCCAAAACCTACTGCTGTACCTGCTTCAAACGTTAAATTACGCTGTTGCCAATATCCATTATCTGTAATGCAAAAACGGACTCCTGCATTGTATAGTAATACCGGAAGTTTGTAAGGTAAATAAACATCCTCATCATCTCGCTTGGGTAATTCATGTGTTTTTGTAATTATTACCGGAATATCATTTTCTTTTAACAAATCTGTGATCTGCCAGCTGTCGGCACCGCCAACCAAAACCATTTTAACTCCATATGCCTTGCAAAACTGAACTGCAGCAGCAATTTCTCTTACATAATCTGTTCTTATATATAATTTACGGTTTCCGTTAAATAATCCGCGCATGGCCTCAAAATGTTGGTTAATGGGGTCAGGCGTAGTTTGCAAATTATAGGCTTTGGCATCGCGGAACAATGATTCCAGTTCCCGCATTTGTTTTTCACTGCGGTCTCTTTGTTCATCTTCTTCAGCAGGTGTTTTTCCTTTGAAAATTCGCATCGCCGGCCAAGACATAAACATTCCTTCATCAATTTTATAAGCAGCGTCTTCCCAGTTCCAGGCATCAAGTTGTACAACAGATGATAAACCCGAAACCATTCCTCCATCGGGAGCAATCTGCGCCATCAAAATGCCATTGGATCGAATCGTCGGAATTACTTTCGAATCGGTATTATAGGCAACAATGGCGCGTACAGAAGGATTGATCTTGCCAACTTCAATATTATCATTTGTTGAACGAACCAATTCTATCTCGCGCAGTCCGAGACTTGTGTTCATGGCAATAATTCCCGGATAAATATGTTTGCCATCAATATTAATAATGGTATCATAAGCCTGGCGCGCAGCTTTAAAACCAACGGAGCTCTGCACAAACACAAATTTACCGTTGGAAAATGCGACAGCACTTTGCTCAATGACTTGTCCATTTCCAATATGCGCTTTGCCTCCAATATAAAACACCCTGTTAGTTTGCGTTGGAGCAGGAGCAGGGTTTTGAGAAAAGGAAGTCGAAGCAGTAAAGCATAATAAAATAATATATATAATCTTTTTCATAGCTAGTATTCGTAAGGCTTTTCATTATCATTACAATGCATCTCTTTCTTTTGTGATACGACAGGAGGATTGCCTCCGGGTTTGTTTTTCTCCAGCATCATTTTTTGAATAAGTCTTTGCCGCTCCGTAGCATTCTGCTTTGCAAGCTGTGCATCCCGTTCAGCATCATAATAACAAACGCCATCTACAAATGTCTTAAGCGGATGTGCATATATTGAAAGCGGGTTGTTATTCCATAAAACCACATCGGCATCCTTGCCCACCTTTATGCTGCCCACACGATCATCAACATGTAATAGTTTAGCCGGGTTTAATGTGCACATCTTCCAAGCATCTTCCTCACTTAACCCACCGTATTTTACTGACTTAGCAGCTTCCTGATTTAACCGTCGCGCCATCTCTGCATCATCACTATTAACAGCGGTCACAATTCCAACCTTTGTCATCAAATACATATTATAAGGTATCGGTTCCATCACCTCATATTTATAAGCCCACCAATCAGAAAACGTTGATGCACCGGCCCCATGCTTTTTCATTTTATCAGCCACTTTGTATCCTTCCAGTATATGCGTAAAAGTGTTCACCGTGAAATGAAATGAATCAGCAACATGCATCAGCATATTAATTTCCGATTGAATGTAAGAATGACAAGTAATGAATCTTTTCTTATTCAGGATCTCGACCATGGCATCCAACTCAAGGTCTCTCCTGGGTTTAATTGATTTTGTATCCTTTGATCCGTTAAATTGCTTCCACTTATTCTCATATGCACGGGCCCGTGTAAATGCGTCTAGGTAAACCTGCTCCACACCCATTCGTGTTTGGGGGTAACGTGTTACCTGGTTATCGCCCCAGTGACTTTGCTTCACATTTTCGCCCAATGCAAACTTGATAAAGCCATCCCATGGTTTGAATTTCATCTCTTCGGGCGACTTACCCCATCGCAACTTGATCAATTGTGTTTGCCCGCCAATGGCATTTGCGGAACCATGCAAAATATGAGAACTGGTAACACCACCTGCCAACTGCCTATATATATTAATATCATTGCAGTCAATTACATCAGCAACCCTCACTTCAGCGGAGTTGGATTGTGTTCCTTCATTTAATCCATCAGAGGCGGCAATATGCGAGTGCTCATCAATTATTCCTGATGTAACGTACTTCCCTTTACCATCAACGATCTCCAAGCCAGCTATGGTTGAAGAAATGTTTTTCCCAACCTGAGCAATTTTTCCGTTATTGATCAGCACATCAGTATTTTCCAATATTCCTTCCTGCTCATTGGTCCATACTGTTGCATTTTTTATTAATACCGCTTTAGCCCGGGGTATTGTTTCAGCACCATAGGCCATATTCGGATACCATACCTCACCGATTTTCGGAGTTTCCTTTTTTGTAGTGTCAGTTTTAGCAGGACTTATATAAGCAGAGTCAAGCACTGCCTGCCAGGAGATATTGTTTCCGTTTGGTAACTGGCCGGTTCCCTTTAGCAACTTTGTATTACCAACATCAATTAGCCCGTTCAAACGGAAATAACCTTTGGGGTCGTCGCCTTTTAATTCAAACTGAAGCGTCAATAAGTTTCCCGAATAAGCAACAACTATTTTGTTTTTTACACTGTCCTGTTCAATATTCCATTCACTGTTGTATTGATCACCATTCACTCTTAATATATATTGTTTCTTATCAATTGTTAATTGATACTTTCCACGCAAATCAGGATAATCAGATTTGCGGATGATATATCGCTTACCCAATACCCAATTTTCAAATAAGATATTATCCTTTTCAAATAAATCTTTACTTGTTATGATGAAGTCAGCCAGCATGCCTGCTTTTAAACTTCCGGCAAGATTTGCAATTCCGAGTAAATCAGCAGGAGTATAAGTCAATGCCTTTAATGCCTGCTCTTTGGTAAGTCCCAATGAAATTGATTTCTGAATGTTCTTTAAAAAATCTTTTTTGTCTTTTAATCCATCCAGTGTAATAGCATAACGAATACCTGCTTTTTCAAGAAAAACGCTGTTTGCCGGTGCCAATTCCCAATGTTTTAATTCCGCCAATGAAATATTTAAAGCATCGTAGGGGTCATTGACATTTTCTGCATCAGGAAATTTTAATGGGATAATTAGACTATTTCCTGCTTTTTTAATTTCTTCAATGTTCTTGTATTCATCACCACCGCCCTTTATGATAAAATTGATATTGAACTCATCGCCTATTTTATCAGCCCGCAGTACATTCAAATAATTGCTGGCTTCAAATATTTGTGGTAATAGTCTTTGTTTATTTAAAGCCGCTAATGAAATGTTGTATTCATGATCAGTGGAATTGCGGTACCATTCAGCATCATAAAAAGTCTGGCGCATCAAAGCAATGCTGCCCATTAAAGAAGAAGGATAATCTTGGGTCGAGCTCCCTTTATCAAACGAAAACATGGAGGCTGCCTTATCCCTGATGATCAAATCATTCTCATTATCATCAGCAAGTGCAGCAATTGTGGCAGTCCCTCTTGCAATTCCATCTTTCTGAAAACTCAGCACAAGACCAAAGCCCAGTTTACGCCATTCATCAGCTTGCTTTGCATCAGCGGCAAATAATTTCTCGCCTTCCGTCTCCGGCTTGATAGCCTGATTCCAATCATAAGCCCCAGCCGTATTGGATAAAAATTGTGGACTCCTGTTACCAGCCGGAGCATTCGGTTTGGGAGGAATGCCATAATCCGTATACATATCAATCAACGATGGATATATATATTTTCCCTTTAGGTCTAATACCACAGCATCAGGTGGGATGGTAATATTGCTTCCAATGGCCACTATTTTGTTTTTTCGGATAACCATCATGCCATTCTCGATCACCGTTTTATAGTCCTGTACGATGTGTGCATGGGTGAAGGCATAAGTGATGTTTCGCTCATCAGGTATGCCATTCACTGGAAATGTCTGCTGGGCTGCAGCATTTATACAGTAGAATAAAAGCGTTGAAAACGATGTTAGTAATTTTCTCATAGTTGAAATCGGGCAGGAAACGAAAGTAATAATTTTAACAACCTGCTGTACATCGCCTTATAATCAATATGTTTTCTTAAAAATGAAGTATATAATATGAAAGTGGAAAGTACGGCACCTGTTGCTCAGCCATTGCGATTTCTTCCCCGCGACAAAAAAGCGTTGGATTTTATATTAAAGAAACTTACTTCAAACAGCAGTCCGTCTCGTCATGAAATGCTGGCTGAATTGCTGGAAATGCACCGCACCTGCGCCGGCTTCGACCCGCTTGCCCTTTCGAAAGGGCGATTTAAACGGTTCA
>JANOXC010000033.1:0-11637 GCA_031418215.1 Bacteroidota bacterium | reverse complement strand
TAATTTTCACAAAATCATTTGTCCCATCAAAAGCCAAAGCATTGCTGTTATCTATTATGCCATCGCAATTATCATCAATGCCATTACCACAAATTTCACTGGCAGCAGGGTTTATCGATGCAACAAAATCATTGCAATCACCATTATTTAATGAGTAACCCACTCCTGGATTTATGCAATAGTTCACTCCTGTTGCATTTACGTCTCCATACCCGTCATGATCAGCATCTGTATAATAGACAAAGTTGCTTAAATCAAATTCATCTGCACCAATATCAGGACAATCTCTTAATTGCCCGTCAATGTCATTGGCAACTCCGATAATTGCAGTTGCCGCATTTGCAAGTGTAGCATTTGAAATTATATGCAGGTCGGTACCTGAAGTAAATAACGGATCAGCATTAACCGTGTTAGCATCATGGCCAGAAACAGTCCTCCACGCAGCAATTGAAGCACTGAAAGCACCACCCGAACCACCTACACAACCAATATTAGATTGTGCATTGGCTCCCAATATATATAAATCATTATAATTTGAACCACCTGTTCCCAAACTGTAGGAAGCAGGAATATTAATGGCAGCATTTTTTAATGTCGGAGCGCTGGATGAACTCAGGTCCATATATATTATATTGTTATTAACCTGCGGATTGAGAACACTTGCTGAACTGATGGAAACACCAAAACTGCTTGTAGAAGGTGTTGCTGCAGAAGCATTGGCATCAACATCGCCTGTCATGTAAATGCTGTTAAATACGACTTTATCACCATTACCTGAAGCCATCCCAATTCCTATAGCCTGATCAGGTGATGTTCCATTTGCTTTAACATTATATATAAAGTTGTTTGCAACGAGGCTGTTAGTGGGATTTAATCCATCAGCATTTGCAAGGGAAATTGCTGCTGCGGAAAATGTTCTTTCATCAACGATATCATGTATTTTATTTTTTGTGATGATTGCATTTTTTACGAATACAGAAGTGGCTGGCCAAGCTGCATCAGTTGCCAATGCAATGCCTACCCTGTCGACACCAGCTGTTGGCGTATTAACAAAGTCACCTCCGATAAACTGGATTTCATTTCCAGTTATATTTATTCCGTTTTCTTCCCGAATAACAATTCCACCTTTTCCAATTGCATTAGTACCAAAAGCAGCAGGGCCAATAATGTTATTGATAATTGATGTTGCTAAATTAGCATTGGTAGCTGAACCTCCACGTGTATAGATGCCATACATCGACTTTGTTATGGTGTTACCGGTAAAAGCGTTGTTGTCATTATCATCACCGGCTGTAATGGAAGTTATGGTACTTGACAATGTTGATCCCGCCATTACAATACCATAGGTTGTGGTTGCCGTTGTGTTTTGTGTAACCCCACATTTTATATTACAGTTGCGGATGATATTATTCGCAGCACCTGCTCCCAAGCCTGCTGATGCCAGCCAGATTGCCGCTGTGCCTCCGGTAACTGAGGTATTTTCAATAGTAAGACTAGCACCTGCTGTATTTAATCCGTCAAAAATGACATAGTCAGCTCCGTTTAATTTTATTAATGCAGATGCTGTAGCGCCTGAAGTGCCTGTTATAACTGCGGCAACACCTGCTGCGGGTTGAATGGTTAAAGTATTTACCGCGCTAGCCGTAGTATTGGCATTTATTACAATAGGAAATGTTTCAGACGGATAATTGACATCATCTAAAATAAAGGTTACCGCGCCGCTGATACAACTGCTGTTATAATCAGCTATTGCAGCGGTAAGTGTGGTATATCCATTTGTAGGAATTACACTGGCACCAACATGATAAATTCCGCTTAACGTTTTATTGATCCTGAAAAAATTAGGCGTTGTGGGATGCGTGCTAACAGTATTCACATTTGTTGCTACCAACCCTGCTGAAGGATTAGAGGCAATATTGGGTGTGCCTGTTAAATCCTGAGCAATTACATAATAATAAATGGTATCAGCGACTACCACATTTGTTGAAATTGCAAAATTCCATGTGCCGTTTTTACCGTTACCTGATGCTAATGTACCTGCTACCGATGAATAAATACCATTGTAATTTTTCCGATAATAAACGCGTGGCATGGCACCTCCTGAAACCGGAACTCCTGTAACATCCTGTATAGTTGCTGTTAATGTTCTGCTAATAGAAATTCCGGCTAAACAATCTGCTGATAGTAAAATATTGGTAATCTGAGGAGGTTGAATATCTGTTGCTGATGGAGTACCGTCAAACTCATCAGCACCAATATCAGGTAACATACCACCACCGTTAATTGCTGTTGGTCCCGGACGGGTTTGGTTGTCATAATCTACCGTCACCCCCAATCCTACTTGAGCACCTGATTCAATCGCAGTAGGAGCAACGCCCATATTCAGGTGCAAATCACCAGTAACAGCATTTACAAATGTTAGTGTAATCCCTGATTGACTAAAGCCATCACTGGCAGAAGCAGTTCTCCAGTTTGCAATAGTTTGGTCGGCTGTCCAGTAACCAATGGTAGTGGCGTTTCCATTCAGTACATTAAAGTTGGAGGCATTAACTCCCCAGCCGGTTGCACTGGCCGTTACCACACCATAATGATTGGCAATAGCATAATGCTTTCCTGTGCCGCCACTTCTTGTATTTGAAAAAATATTATTTTTTGCGTCAATAGTATGTGTAGTAGCGGCAACGGTGGATAAATCACCACGGTATAAACCAAAACTGGGTTGAGCACCGGAAGCAGCTGTACCTTCAATATTAACACTGTTATGATAAATTTTTAAGGTAGTTGCAGAGGATGAACCATACTGACACCATACCCCGATAAAAGAGGAGTTAGTGGTTTGCCCGTTCCCCAATGATATCATGTTATTGCTGATGGTTGTGTTGGCTGTATTCCCGTCACGGATAAAAATACCGGAAGCAGTGCCGGGAGTGGTAACAGTTACAGCGGTGCTGGCATTACTCAACCCAAAAATTTTATTTTGGGTGATAGTTATTGCTGTGGTGGGATTTGTATAAGAGATGCCTGCGATGTTATACCCACCAGTTCCGGTATTTGTTAAATTTAAATTACCAATTGTATTTCCACTGATTACCGGATTTGTTCCTCCTAATAAAAAAATACCCAGTCCTGCAATTGCTCCATTAAGAAATGATGTTAAGGCAGACCCAGAAGTAATATTGTTGATGACGTTATTGGCAATTGAAACGGTACCGGCAGACGTGGAGATACCTCTAAAAGTAGCAGAAGCAGAACCGGAATTTTGAGAAACATTTTGAATAGTGTTGATTAATGCCGGCGTTCCGATGGATACAGTACCTGAAGCAGCATTTAAAATACCATTGAAAGCAGAAATACCTGTTGCTGCACCAAATGTTGTTCCTGTACTGGAGAGATTAGCACCAGTAGTAAGATTACCCATCCTTAAATTGGGATTTGTACTGTTGCCAATCGTATTGCCGGAAATGGTAAAATTACCTGCAGTTCCGGCACAATTGATCCCGTTAATTGAACCACATATTGATGCTGTAGTTCCCATTGCATCAATGGCCCCGATGGTATTGTTTTGAATAGCAACAGTGCCCGTGCTGCTGGCATAAATGCCTGCCACCATGGCGCCGCTTGCGGTAGAAACTGCATAAATGGATCCTGTTCCCGTAGTGGAGCCAATTTTATTACCGGAAACAGTTCCAATATTTGCATTTCCAGCAGTAACGGCTATGCCACACCAAATACCGTTCGTTGTTGATGCACCACTGCTTGTGTATAATGCAAAACCCGCAATGGTATTATTCTGAATAGCGGAAACAACTCCTCCTGCAGTAAAAGCGCAGTTAATACCAATGTACCTCGTGGCATTGGCAGTACCTGTAGTTGTATAGGCATTTGGGAAAGTGCCGGTGAGGGCAACAGTATTGCCAACTAAATTGGTTGTACCGGCACCACTGGCATCAGCAAAACCAATGATGTTGTTGTTAATGGTATATCCGCTGCCGGTTCCAATAGTAATTCCTGTGTGGATTTGTGCACCTGTATATAAACGGGTGGCGGTTTGAAAAAATTTGTTATTGGTAATTGTCCATGCTGAATTACCCGTAGCACTTAGGTTAATTCCCGAAGTAGCTAGTGTTGCACTAAAATAGTCACTGATATTATTGCCGTTAATAATATTGCCATTGTTTTCGATTGCGGCACTAGTGCCCAGCGAAAAGATACCATTGGAGGGAAGGTTGCTACCTGCGGCAGTAATGTTGCAAGAACTAATGGTATTGTTATCATTACCGGTACTAATACCGGTACTGAATACTACAACACTGCTGGTTGTTGAGGAACTAGCCGATCCTTCAATGGTGCAATTGGTAATGGTATTGTTACTGGCATCGCCAATAAACCGAATGGTACCTGTGGCAATTGTAGAAGTATTTGACAACTTAAGGCTATTGCTTCCTGTATTGAGTCCATTGATCGTCACAAATCTTGCCCCGTTTAAATCAATCAGGACTCCTGCAATATTTCCACTGATTGTTCGTGCTGTACCGCCTGTTGGCTGCATATTTATTGCAGTGTAGTTGGCTGCACCCGTACCACTGACATTCAGCACCGCCGATCCAGTTTCAGTACTGTTTCCTTTTATGTTAACTGTAATTACGCCGGTATGTATTCCGTTATTAATGGCAGCAAAGGCTGATTGAAGATTTAGATAAAGTACAGGAGAAATTCCGTTAATTGTACCGGAAACTTCTATCGGTGCAGCGGCAGGATCAAAAACAGTAATGTAATTGGTTTTTGTATTGGTGTTTGCACCATTTAAATTGGATGCAGTAAGTGCTACAGTGAAAGTTCCAAGCGTATTATAGGTGATAACCGGATTTTGTAAAGTAGAGGTTGCTGGTGTGCCTGAACCAAATGTCCAATTCCAAGTATCGGGATTTCCGGTACTTGCATCCGTAAAAGTAACACTGCTTCCCTGTGCAACAACTGTTGATGAAGCTGTGAAATCTGCTGAAGGAATGCTGAAATAATTGGTTGAAAACAACCCTCTGCCATGCGTGGCTGCAATAACTGTTTTGTCGGAGCTGCGTATCTGTAACATATCAACACTAACATTTGCAAGATTCGTGTTGCTGGCTACCCAAACAGGAGAAGCAACACTGATGTCATCGGTAGACCAAACTCCAACTTCAGTAGCCAACATCACCTGATTTAGTTGTGCCGGATTATACAAAGCCCATCTGATCGGCATATCAGGAAGGTTGCCCTCCTTATTACTCCATGAAGTACCTCCATTTGTCGTTCTCCATACTGATGTCACACCATAGTTGTAAAATGTAACGATAAGGTCACTTTCAGATGCGCCTATTTCAACACATGAAATACTTCCAGTAGAAAAAGATGCTCCTGTAATATTAGTTATCGTTGGTGAAGCTCCCTCTGCACCGGTCACTTTATATAATTTTCCATTTTCTGTTCCAACGAAAAGTGTTGTAGTACCTGCTGTAGCATAAGGGCTTACCCGAATATGACTTGCCATTGCAGTCATTGCTGTTATTGTAAATTGAACAGGAGCAGCCGGAGTGGATCGAATCCCTGAAATTCTTTGTAATTGTGTGGTAGAATAAGCTGAATAAAGAATTCCATTTGCATCATCGTAATCAGCAGGATTAATAAATGAACCTGTGCTGCCGCTGGAAATAGTACTGGAAGAACTCCAGTTATTGGTGGTAAGGGTATAATTATTACTGGTATAAGAAGATATTTGATAATTGCCATTCGTTTGATCAATAAAACAATAACCACCATCACCACCGGTTACTGTTGTAGCTGAATTGATACCGGCCACAGTAAATTTTTGTGTCCCATTATCCTGTGCGCCGGCAATAAAATTATTTGATCCTGCTGTGGGGTTAATTCCGCAAGCATAGTATTGCGTTACATTGTATCCGGTATTTTTATTGCTGAACTGACTGGAGGCTCCGGCTGTTGTAACATTTGCACAACGAAATACGCCTCCGTCATTTCCAGAGAGGAATATGGTGGAGCTTCCGGGTTGAAATACAATTGCATGTTGATCGGCATGTACGATTGAACAACTTAAAGTATTCAGGTTTGCATTGTTCGACCATTTGGAAATCTGTGTCCACGAGGTTCCTGAATTTGTTGAATAGAATAAATCAACTCCTCCGATAATAAGCTTGGTGGCATCCAAAGGATCAACAGCTGCAATTAAATCATACCATGCCTGTCCTCTGGTGAATTCACTTCCTATACCGAGATCTGCATCTGTAGGTTTATTCAACGTAGTCCAGTTGGCACCTTTATCTGATGATTTATATATATTACCAATACCAAACGTTGCGTCTGATTGCGTTAGTGCATAAATAACATTGGCATCATTAGGCGCACAGGCAATTTCAATACGTTGAAAACCTGTTGTTGGAAATCCATTGGCGCCGGTGTTGAGTTTTGTCCAGGTTGTTCCATTGGTAGAACGATATACGCCATCTGTTGAATAAACAAGCCCCATTGCCGCATAAAGGGTGCCATCAAAACCAACTTCCAAATCACCTACAGGGGCACCACCACTTCCTGCCAAAACTGACGTCCAGGTGCTTCCACCATCAGTAGATCGCATTACTCCTGATGCGCTACTTGTTCCAGCATAGACTCCTGTACTTGTCACTACAATTTTCTGGGTATTATAAAAAGTAGCATTATTAGTACTTGCCAATTGATTCCAGGCAACTCCGCCATCCGTTGTTTTCCAAATACCGAGTCCTCTTATTGCATCAGCATTATAATATCCTTCTCCTGTTCCGACATAAAATTCTTGTAGATTATTAGGGTTATATGCTATACAGGAAATAGCAATATTCGCCCAAAAATCATTGACATTCGTCCAAACAGGGGTGGTTAAGGTAATATCATTGGTGTACCACAATCCTCCACCAACACCACCGGCCCATACTTTTTTCTTGGTTACATCATTAGGGTCATACATCAAAGCCCTGGTTCTTCCGCCAACATTACTTGGTCCTCTTTCCTGCCATAAAGCAGATCCAGCTGAACTGGTAGGGGCTAAGCCACCTCTATTCATTTGGCTTCTCTGTTGCTTAATGGCATCGAAAACAAATTGAAGACGTTCCTGCGGAACAATATTTAATGCCGGATCTTTTGTTAACCTTACTTCTTGCTCACGCGCCAAATCCGGGCGGTCTTCCTTTTGCCCTTCCATCTCTTCATCGTCATCTTTTTCAATCCTCTTTAAAAAGCCTTGGTTGCTTTTATTAACTGATTTGTTTTGCGCATAAGCATTGGCAAAAAATAAGACATTAATTATAAAAATAATGCTTATGGATTTCTTAGAAGTAAGCATTAAAATAAATAGCCGAGAAATAATTTTATTTAACATGTGGTTGGTTTTTTGGTTACAGTTGAATGAACTAATATTTAGTGCTTTTTATAAAATATTTATTTAAAACAGTTCGAAGTCTTATAGTAGGACGATCCATAATTTTTCTCCACTTAAAGTCACAATTTTAAAAATGCCAGGTTTGTGTTGCTTTACTATTTGGCAGGTGCAATGCTTGTCCATAACAATGATGTGTTAATGTTGTTTTCTTGGCTTGATTTCGTCTTTTATTAACTATATATATAATTCATAAATAACCCGCATAATAGGCAATTCCCGTTAGGAAACTTCTCTTTAAATTAAATTTAAGCTTTGAATTAATAAATCAGGTCGTTGGTTGGTAGAAATAATAAACAATAATAAACGGAAAAGCCTGAAAACAGCCCCCCGTCTTTATTTGCAATGCTAAAGATTAATAAAACATTTGATATATACTAGGAAATACTGCTACTAAAAAAAAGTTGATTCAAATATTTTTGAAAAATCATACTTTAGTATGAACGATTTCTAAGTTTTTTTCACTAAAGTTGCATAAAAAAAGTTTGAAAAAGAGAAATACCTGATCCTATGTTTATCAAATTGCTTTATTCTTTAAACAGGATAACAAAAATACGAAGGCAGGTCTTTAATACCACGGTGTCGTAAAATCAGCAAAAGGACCATAAATCCATGCAAACTTATTTACAAACTGAAAGCACAAGAGGAATTACTCCCGTCATAGCAAATAAACCACTTCAAACAATTCAAACACAAAAATTCAAACCATTCAAACACAAAACTCAAAACCTGAAACCACTTCAAACAATTCAAACATTTAATCCTCAAACTTTAAACTGCTAGCTTCCCCTGCTTATGTGCTTTTTTTTGAAATAATGATATCTATCATACAGCAATGCTGGTGCTTTTACCAGATAAACCCTGTAATTTTGCATATAGGATAAAAACATATCGCCATGAAAAAAATAATCACCAGTGGACTGTTAATATATATATTGACTGTTCTTTCTTCCTGCGAAAAAGCAAAGGTTGACATTTCCTTTAACCTTGATGCGGCAAACATTTATTTCGTAATTGAACAAAATACCACGCAGGGCAACCTTACTTTTGCTACTACCTCCTTTACTTCGGATTTACAAGCAAAACTAGATGAAAACAATGCCAGTATTGATGATGTGGAGTCCATCGAATTAACAGCTGCATCATTTAAAATGATTAATCCCGGCAGTCAGAATTTTGATATTGTTGATAAAGCAAATGCCTATCTTTCTGCATCAGGAATTGCTGAAATAAAAGTTGCCTACAAAGATCCCGTTCCTGATGGTGTAACTCAATTCAGCCTTGATGTTGAATCTGTAAACCTTAAAGACTACCTCAAGCAAAGCACAGTAACATTCCGTGCATCTGGTTTTACAAATGCTCCTAATGTTGAACGTGATAGTTTGCAGGCTATGCTTACTTTTAAGATCAAAGCAAAAGTTAAACCTTAGGAGAAAGATGTTTTGAGTTTATTGTTTTGAGTTTAAAGTTAAAAGTTATTTATAAGTAACAATTGACAATAGCGCAATAACCTTAAGCCAATATTCATTCACCTGAAAGATCAAACCTTAAACCCTAAACTTTAAACCTTAAACCTTAAACAAAAAACCATTTTTTACTTAATCTCAATATCCATCTCAGCTGCCTGTACAGCTTCTTTACTGCCAATATCTACAACAGCTGTTACGGTATACTTTCCTTTTGGCAATGTGCCGGGGATTGAAAATTTCATTAGCCTTGCTCCTTCCGGCAATACAGTAAATGCTGCAGGTTTGGAGCGCTCTTCGTATCCGGTTTGAAGATTAGAAAACTCAATATATGCCGCACAATCAAGAATAGCATCACCTGTATTTTTAGTTATTACTTCCAATGTACGGACAGCGCCATCCTGAACTGGTCCTTCTTTAAAACTGGTAATTTCAGCTTGCTTAAAAGTAACCGTGGGTGGAGTTTGAAATATATGAACCACAAATTGAAATGTTTCTAACAAACCCATTCCAACACCATCTTTGCCGGCACTACTTGCTGCATCCCGTTCTTTTTCCAACTTCAATATCATGGTGCCCCATTTCACCTTATTTGCCTCAGGCAAATTAGGAAGGTCAATAATAACCTGCACGTCTTGGGTTTTCCCTGGTTCTAAACTGAAAAAAGAAGGTGATGCACTCATATATGCATGACAAGCATGCTCACTTTCTTCCGGTTTTAACATCGTAGTTTTACCATCAATCCCTGGCGCAGCAAAATCACCAAAGCTAATCGTGAATGACTGAACCGATGTTGAGTTATTAGTAACATGTACCACCTGTTTTTTAGTTTCGCCGGCCGCAGCTTTATAATATAATCGGCTCGGTGACATCGATACACTTTGCGCCTTTACAAAAACACTGCAACACATTAACAGGACAAACAAATTATTCTTTTTCATCAATATTAATTTTTATATATATAAATATTTATTTGTGTAATAATACTATTTATTTTCTTGTTGCAAAGTACCGTCACTGTTAAACTTTTTAACTTTTATCAACCGCTCCTTTTCACGGATGATGAAGCTTATCCTATATGCATCTATATTACCATTTAGATTTAGTAGCACCAGATTTTGATCCAAGGTGAAGTCATCATCAATAGCATTTTGATTGATTGACACACGGTAATCACCGGTAGGAACATATAACTCAAATGAGCCATTAATTGAGGTTAGGCATGAGTAGGTACGTCCTGCCGAATCAACAGCAGTAACCCTGATCCGGGACAATTCCGGATCCTGCTTGCGCGATGACATGGTAAGATTATGATCAACAGTGATTGACCCGAGAATATTGACACCCCTGGCAAATGGGATTAAAATTTCCTTTGATTTGTCCAATGATAATATTTGGTCGCCAGAAGTGAACCATCCTTCACTTTGAACAAGTGAACGGCTACTGATCATATATATTCCTGCCGGCAAATTACGAAGGGTCACAAGTCCTTTGGCATCTGTAACAACATCCTCACCCCTTTCTTTCAGGAATCGCATATCATCCGATGAAGAATCTGTACTTACCGGCTTGATGTTGACCAAAATATTTTCAATCACTTCTTCATTTTTATCCTGCTTCATATTCCCATTTAAGTCTTTAAAAGCAATAACCCTTGCAGTATAGTATCTTTTTCCCGGGAAGGGTATTCCAATTTCTTTTTTCAGTGCAACCCCTACTTGTAAATCTGTATAAGTAGCTGATTGTTGTATGTTCTCAGAATTATTAAACTCATTCCGCGTCGATAACTTTTGTGAGCTAGTTAAAAATTGTGCATAGGTACTCAACTGCCATCCGCTTTTTGAAAAATAAAAGAGCTCCGGTCGAATACTCAATCGTCCCTTTTTATACAATGTTTCATAACTGTAATTCAACGAAGGCTCTAAGGATAACATATGCTGCCACAACCAAAAACCATAATAGGAGTTTATAAAAACAGATTGGTAATTAGTTCTGTGTTCTGCAAAACGTTTATGCTCATAAGCCTGAAAAGGTCCATAGTTATAACGGACATTTGTTGTAAAACTTTTATATCTGAAAGAAGTGCGAATTTGAGAAGTAAAGTAATCCGGAATGTCAGTTTCAGGTTGTTTAATATAGGATGCGAATACGGTTGCTAAAAAACGAACGCTTGATTTGGAAACCGGGCGATAGTCAAAGCCCAATCCCCGTGTCAAATAATGAATATCGATCTGATCATCATCATAATAAGCCGCCCTGAAAGAATGGCTTCCTGTTCTATTGTTAGACGTCAGCCTTAAATCAAAATGTTGACCTTTACTATCAAAGCTACTATATATATTCCCAAACTGATCTAAATAAACCGGATGCTGGTTATAGATAGAATTTAAAAAATCCCAGGTATATTTACTGTTCTGCTTATATGTTAACCCATAATTCAGATTTAACAGGCCACGAAAGCCGGAGTAATAATCAGAGCCATAGTTAGAGGAAAATCTTAAATTGAAATTCTTTACAGTACCTGAGTAATTGAAACTACCACCAACCCCTGATTTATTAAAAGGATTTTGTGCCCCGAAATAATGTTCTATTGAGCTACCAATGCGCGCTGTAAATATATGTTGCTGCCTGATTCGAAAATCAGCACCGGTAATAAAGAGCTTTCCATCCACCTTACTTAATTGATTCCAGGTTTGCTCATAATAATTC
>JANOXC010000032.1:0-2628 GCA_031418215.1 Bacteroidota bacterium | reverse complement strand
CCTTTTTAAGAGGCTTAATAATTCAAAATAAACAGGCTCATGAGCTAATAAAATTAATTGAAAAAGAATATGAGTGAAAGCACGAACACACAATCTTTAAGTATCTACCCATTTTGAGCCTTTAAATTTTCTTCTTATTTTTACAAGGTCAAAGGGCCAAAATGAGTAGCTACTTAGAGATTGCTTGCAAGCCTATTTCGACATTTCGTAACTAATAATAATTTAGGAAAACCATAATTCATTATGACAATTCTAGAGTTTAAAAATATTAAGTGTCTAACAATATTATTTGTAACGATATTGTTTTTGACAAGCTGTTCAAACCAACCGAAAACTTCTAAAGACAAACCATTAGCAGGAATGTACAAATTATTGATAATGGAAAATCAAGACTCAACAGGTACATGGCATGAAGATAGTTGGGCAAAAGGTGGAGACAGTTATCTTGTATATGACGGATTAGGACACATGGCAGCTCAAATAACACCAAAAGGATACAAAGATTTTAAATGGTTTACTGAGGTTGAATCAATAAATGAAAACTTTGTTAAGCAGAAAGTAGATTCAATGTCTTTGGCAGACCTCAAAGCAGCAGTGGTTGAATTTTCATCAAGCTATGCTTATGTAGCAAATTACATTATTGACGACACCGCAAATATTGTGACACACAATCGAATATCTAGCAGTATTCCTGCAATTTGGGGAACAGAAGTTAAAAGGGCATTTACTTTTAGCGGCGACACATTAATACTGAAAATTCTAAATGGAAATCGCAGATTAAAATGGGTTCGACAAAAGTAAAGACAATGGTTTTGCCAATAAGGCCAGCAGGCAACATGGCGCTTTGCACAAGCCTCTGCGTGCTGGCCTCGCTGAAAATAAAAGTGTATCTTAGTTATCGCTCGGCCGCAGTACCGTTTTAATTGATCGGCCTGCGCAAAGCGCCGACGTTGTGCGTCATGCGTGGGCCGGTTCCAACATCTAACGCAAACTTTAAAATAGTAAAAATTGTAATTATGGCTTTAAATAAAATATTACTTTTTAGCTTTTTGACAATTTTTACTTCCTGCAACGGACAAGAAAAAACAAACACACCTAAAGACTCAAATACTTCCAAACCAAGTCCAACAGTAATAAGAAACTTTAAGGCAGTTGCTATGGCCCCCAATTTTGCCACTACCTTAGTCAGTGAATATATCCGAAGTATTTTTCAAGATTCGAAAGGGAATTTATGGTTTGGCACCTTAGGCGAAGGCGTAGTGAGGTACGATGTAAAAACGTTGACCTACTTTTCCAATTCAGATGGTTTTAACAGCAAATCTGTTTATGCTATTAATGAAGATAAAAATGGTAACCTTTGGTTTGGGACTGATCAGGGCGTCTATAAATATGATGGAAAAACTTTTAGAAATTATAATAAAAAAGATGGCCTGAGCCATATAGATATAAGTCGAAAAAGCATTCTTGTTGACAAATCGGGTACTATTTGGGTAGGCACTCATGGCGGCGTTTTCCGATATGACTCATCTGCCGATAGCACAGGTGTTCAATGTTTTTCATTATTTCAACAGCTTCCTCGTATAAATGTTGCTGACATCATGGAAGACAAAAGTGGAAACATTTGGTTTGCTTCTTCTGAAAATGGTGTCTTTCGCTATGATGGAAAAGCAATTACCAATATTGCAGAAAGGGAAGGTTTGGGTACTAACTATGCTGGAGGCATGGCACAGTATAAAGCTGGAAATATGTGGTTTAATATGAAAAACGGCATTTGCAAATATGATGGAAAAACTTTTACGGAATATATCCCCAAAGACGGATTAGGTGGAACTGATTTTTGGGGCATATATATAGAACAGTCGGGTATTATTTGGGTTACAGCCAGAGGCAGTACTACGAGATTTGATCCTTTTGTTTCCATTTCAAATCCAAAAGCATTTACTGTGTATACAGTAAAAGACGGACTTAATTGTTGTGTTCAAAGTATGTATCAAGACATGGCAGGAAATATGTGGTTTGGTACGGGAGAAGGACTCTATCGATTTGATGGCAAACGCTTTTATCAAGTTAAACAAAATGGCCCTTGGTAGTATAAACAATGTGATCGACAGAATTGAAAAACAAACATGCTAAGAAAAGCACGAATGCACAACATCGGGTTTGCCAAAATACGGGCTTGACAAGGTTATCTTCAGCAGCGGTAATTCTACTGTGCTTCATATCGGGGCTTGACGAATAACTATTTGGCTTTTAGTTGTTAACTTCAACTTTATATTTTCAATTGGGCAGCAGTTGTCGGCGGACGGAATACTAATACCCGTACTTCAGCAAGCCCCGCCCGTTGCATCGCAATTTATTTGCAGGAAAAAAAAGTCATGAGAGCGGTAGGTGGTTAACACAAAAATTCCGATAGAAAGCGATTATAAGAAAAGGAAAAGGCCTTACGGTAAGCGGCGTCCAGTAGCGAGAAATTTATTTATCAGATCGTGGGCGCCGATCATCGTGAAGTTACCGGCTAATTTTGATTTCAGTCGTGATTACAGGTCTGTATTTTTCCCGGATAAAATGTTTTTTTCCTGAAAAAAACCGGTGAAAAAAGGATTTGGGGATACAAACTTTGCAAATCAG
>JANOXC010000031.1:0-14640 GCA_031418215.1 Bacteroidota bacterium | reverse complement strand
TGGAAAGTAAAATTTGTTTAATGTCTTGTTTAAATAAAAACGGTACAACAAGGTAAACAAGCAACACCAGACAAAGATATTTCATGATTGATGCAAGCCGATGATAAGATAATTTTATCATGGCAAACAGTAAAACTGCGGTAAAGGCAATACTAAAAAAGGGAGACGGAATTGTAGGAAAGATTAGGTTGGCGACCGCTCCCATACCAGCAATGTCTGCGGCAATATTCAAAACAATGGCCGGACAACTGAAAATAAGCAATATATATAAAACCCATTTGGGATAATGATCCTTTACAACCCCTGCAAGACCTCTGTTAGTAACAATACCGATACGGGCGCACATCTCTTGTATTACATACATCAAAGGATAGGATACAATGGCTACCCATAATGTAGTAAGTCCGAATTTTGCACCGGCCTGCGAATAAGTGGCTATACCGGAAGGATCATCGTCGCTGGCACCCGTGATAAGTCCGGGTCCAAGTATTTTCCAAAACCTGGTGAGTTTATTTTTAGGGGGTTGTCTATTCTTTTTTGTTATCAAAGAATACGAATCTGTACGAATTTGCGAATTAAGGAAAACTACTTTTCTTGATACTTGATACTTGGTTCTTGATACTCATTGCCTGATTATCTTCCCATCTTCCATCTCAATAATACGGTGCATATTTTCAGCGAACTCATTATCATGCGTAACAATTAACAAACTTTGTTTTTGCACTTCAGCCAATTCTTTAAAAATTTCAAAAACTATTTGACTGTTTTTCTTGTCAAGATTCCCTGTTGGTTCATCAGCCATAATAATCAAGGGATCGTTGATTAGTGCCCTTGCAATGGCAACCCTTTGTTTTTCACCACCTGAAAGTTGATTCGCCTTTTTAAGTGCCAATTTTTCAATTCCAAGGGTTTTTAAACGTTCCATTGCACGATGTTCGGTTTCAGACTCTGAAAATTTAGACAATTTCAGCCCCGGCAGCATTACATTTCCTAATACGGAGAATTCATTTAGCAGGTAATGAAATTGAAAAACAAAACCAATATTTTCATTTCGTACACGTGCCAATTGCTTCTCTTTTTTATTTTTCATGGAGGTATTGTTGATGACTAGATCACCTTCAAAATCTGTATCCATGGTGGAAAGAATATATAATAATGTAGACTTTCCGCAGCCTGATTTACCAATTACAGAAACAAACTCACCTTTCTTAACTGACAATGTAATGTCATCCAGTACCTTCACCGTTAAGGGATCATGAAAGTACTTATTTATGTTTCTTGCTTCCAGTACAACTTCACCCATCTTATTAATTTCTTATTTTCCTCGTATAATAATTACCGGATCAATCTTACTGGCTTTTCTTGCAGGAAATAAACCGGCAAGGTAGGTGGTGATTAGTGAAAATGTGGCACCAATCATATAAAACGCAGGGTTGTAGTTGATAGGATAAGTGGTAATAGTTGGCAATGCTGCCGTATTAAATGGAATCTGGTCAATGGCCGATGAAAGTAGGAATCCCATGAGTAAACCAAGCATGCCTCCAAACAAACCGATGCTTAAGGCAATAAAAATAAAAATGCGGTTTACATCAAATCCAGAAAAGCCTATTGCTTTGAGAATGGCAATGGAGTCCATCTTTTCATAGATCATCATGTTTAATATATTATATATGCCGAAGCCTGCAACAATTAATAATGTTATGCCAACTGTATAAGATATCAATGTCCTTACAAAACTTCCTGTTTCAAATTGGGAGTTGGCTGTCTGAATATCTTCTGCATCTGCCTGGTAAAGCTGAGCGAATTCTTTTGCTAATGCAGGCGCTTGTTTAATGTCTTTTAATTTGATTTGTATATCAGTGATGAAGTTGTTGTTTTTACCCAATAGTTTTTGTGTAGTACTCAGTGAAGCAAAACTTTGTGTTTTATCATAATCCATTAATCCCGACTGATAAATACCTACGACTTTAAGTGCAAGACGGTCACCGTTTGCTATGGTGACATGCACAAAATCTCCAATATTGCTAAGTAGCTTATCTGAAAGGCCCTTTCCAAGTATGATACTATTAGATACGTTTTTGATATCAATGGGAGATCCTGAAGTAACATAATCATTGAAAAAAAAGAGTTTGCTTTCAGCTTGCACATCAATGCCATTGATCACGCCTGTTATGTCAATGGTGCCATCATTGAAAAAAACCTGCGCCATTATTTTTGGTGCATATCCCAATACACGTTGATCTTTATTCAAAGCCTGAATAATTGCACCGCTGTTATATATTTCCTGTCGACTGTTACCGGATTTTATCGATTGAATAAAATTATGGCTGGTCTTATATTGGTCAGCAATATTTACCGGTTGATTTTTATTGGGTTTGATTTCATTAAACAACCTCACATGTGGTGTCCTGTTAAGAATCAGGTTATCCAACATATCGTTAAGACCTGTCATAAAACTTAACAACGTAATAAACATGGTAATGCTGAATGTAACACCAATGGCTGCCACCAGTGTTTGCTTCCAGCGTGCCAGCAAAAGTGATTTGGAAATTCTGAATAAAAGCCGGTAATTCATTTTACAGGTTTAAAAATAACATCCTTTTCCGTAAGTCCATTTAAAATCTCTGCTTTCTGATAGTCTTTTAAACCAATAGTGACTTTTACTTTTTCATTGTTTTCATTTATTACATAATTATCATCAACCAGGTAATTTCGCGGAATAGTCAAAGCTTTTTCTCTTGTATTAATGATAATGTTGGCTTCAACAGTAAGGTTGGGAAAAAGCACTTCAGGCCTTTTAATAAATGCAGCTTCCGCAGTAAAAGTCCGGCTGCGTTCATTCATGATAGGATTGATTTTGCTCACGACTGATTCAAATACCATTCCTTTATAGCTGTCAAGTGTCAGCAATACTTTTTGTCCCATTTTTACTTTTGCAATGTCATATTCATCAACCTGCAACTCCAGTACAAAATTTACCGAATCACCAATAATGGCAACAGGTATTTGAGGTGTAACCATTTCTCCTTTCTCCTTGGAAATGCTGTATATTTTTCCGTCAAATTCGCTTTTAATAGTAAAGTCATTTTGAAGGCTTTTACTAATTGCGAGATTTCTTTTTGACTGTTCAGAAGCTAGGCTTAATTGCTTTTTTGCATCATTATAATTGACAATTGTGGCATCATAGTCATTCAGAGAACTTTTATAAGCCAATTCCCTTTGCTCCAATTGACTTAAACTGCCAACTTTATTTTCCCATAACTTACGCTGGCGCATCATTAATAAAGAATCATTTAGCATTTTGTTTTTGGCAAGATCGATTTTGATCTTTAGTTGATTAAGTTTATCGGTATTTGAATTTAAATCATTGAATTCAGCATTTAACCGGGAATTCTCCATGTTTAAGGTTGATGCTTCATTGGTAATTGTCAACAAAGGCGCCCCCTTTTTAATAATATCGCCTTCATCGACCATGATATCACTGATCAATCCGCTGACAGTTGAAAAAACCTGGTATTGGTTTTTACTTTTTATAATGCCTGATGCGTAAACAGATTCTGAAATGCCTTCAACCGAGGGATGAAGACTCTCCTGTTTTTTCTTGCACGAAACCAGGAATAAAAAGGAAAGAAGGCTGAGGGAAAGCAATTTCATGGTATAATGATTGTTGTTACAATATTAATAAATAACATCGAAATGATCTATCCAAATTATTAAGGTAATTCATTTTTTTTCCAAAGCGTTTTGATAATAAAGTTCAATTGAAGCCTAACTTAATTAAATTCATAACGAGAATTAGTCTATGCATGCATTGAAAAGAAGTTTTATTTAAAATTGCAAAAAATTGTCTCAAAAGCAAAGATAGTTTATCAGCTGGCAAAATTGTTAAGAAGATTGGAGTAGGGGGAATGATAATAATCATGTAGTTGATTAATTCATGAACAATGAATTGCATCAGGGCTGTATTTAAAAATTAAATCTATCTGATATATTAAAAAAACCTCTGCAAAGTCGCCATGCAGAGGTTTTAAAATTAACACGTAAAAATAGTTACGATAGTTAGTTATTAGCAGGGGGTAAGATTACTTTATCGATTACATGTACAATTCCATTAGACGCTGTAACTGAGGCAACAATCGTAGCATCGTTGATCATATATTTTCCATCCTTAATATGAATGGTAGCATTTCCACCATTTACCATACCCAATACTTGTCCATCCTGAAGTTGGTCAAGCTTTAATACGCCAACAAACACATGGTATTGAAGAACATCAGCTAATGCATCTTTTTTCTCAGGTTTCAAAAGACCTTCAACAGTACCGGCTGGTAAGGCATCAAATGCTGCATTGGTTGGTGCGAACACCGTGAAAGGCCCATTGTTGGAAAGTGCATTTACTAAATCGGCAGCTTGAACTGCTGCAACCAAGGTAGTATGGTCTTTAGAATTGATCGCAACTTTAACAACGTTAGGACTAGACACGTCATCACTAATAGCTGATTGTCCTCCGCTCACTGATGAGGCTGCAGCACCTGATGAGTTTTCTGTGTTAGTTGCCTGTTCAGTGGTAGCGCTTCCGGAACAAGAAATTAAAAAGCCAATGCCAAAAATTCCAATTGATTGAAGAAATAGATTTTGTGCTTTCATAGGTTGATGTTTTAATTTTGGTGCAAGTATACAAATGATGATTTTATTTTAACATGATAAACATCATAAATATAAAAATTATTGGTTACTTTTATTAAACTATTTATGCTTCAATTTTCCAGCCATGTTGGAATACAAAACTAGCAGAAGAAGATTTGAGAATGGTTACTTTGGAAGTTGCTGGTGGTTGTGTAGCAATGTTTTTTTGAGCAGTATTATATATAAGGTATGCTCAATTAAAAAAATTTATTATTCGATAAGCCGAACTCTCTAATAAACTGATAAACTCAGTAAGTATGCACCATATCGAAGAAGAGAGTAAATTATTTAATTATCCTGGATATTGACCTTGAGTTTTTAGTTGAGCTAGCAAAGTTGGGTTAAGGTATTGCGATTACAGTTATCAATTTGCTCTTGCTATGACTATATATTGAGCATTAGATTCTGCTATTAATTCATTTATTTCCTGTCAACCCTGAATTTCAGCTAAGGTTTAACTTCTTTATTTAGAATTATTTGCTTTTGTTTGAGCCTTCTGTCGAAATTAATTATATGACGAATATCATGTCTTTATCTGATATTCATCATCAGTCTGATTTATACAATAATTACATTTGTGTCGTTAAATAAAAGTATTGTAAAACTTCTATAACCAACTAAAATATGAAGAAGATATTTGTAATTATTTCTGGCTTAGCACTGCTTTATGCATGTGTCGGCGATACCAAAACCGAAACAAAATCAGAATCTTTTGATGCCAATAAGGTTTATGGGGATGATGATAAAAAGTCCGAATATGCCGACGACTCCAAAGGGGTTGGAAAATTTACTGAAATTGCACTTGCCGGGACAATTGACAAGGCTATGTTGGAAACAGGAACAAAAGTTTATGATTTAAAGTGTTCGGCTTGCCATAAATTGACCGATGAGAAATTGGTTGGTCCGGGTTGGAAAGGAGTGACCAGCCGCAGGAAAGTGGAATGGGTAATGAACTTTGTGACCAACACCGACGAAATGTTAAATAAGGATGCAGCAGCACAGGCTATGCTGGAAGAATGTCTTGTTAGAATGCCCAATCAAAATTTAACGGAAAATGATGCACGAAGTGTTTATGAATTTATGCGTAAAAACGATGGAGTAAAATAGAAACCATATCAACCTTAAATAATATATATTATGAAAAAGAATTTACTATTAAATGTTGTGCTGCTGATTTCATTGGCGGCATTCATTCAGTCTTGCAGACCAAAAAGCGCTACACAGGTTGTTAACAGCGATGCCGCACAGAAAGCATACGTTGCACCGGGAAAGTATGATGAGTTTTACAATTTTGTATCAGGAGGTTTTAATGGGCAGGTAAGTGTTTATGGATTACCATCAGGCAGATTATTAAGAATCATTCCAGTTTTTTCATTAAATCCTGAGAGTGGCTATGGATACAGTGAAGAAACAAAACCGATGTTGAATACATCACACGGCTATGTGCCATGGGATGATCAGCATCATACTGAACTTTCACAAACAAACGGTGAGGTAGATGGCCGTTGGTTGTTTGCCAATGGAAACAACACCCCCCGTGTTGCCCGTATCAGTTTAAAATCTTTCCGCACGGAAGAGATCATTGAATTGCCAAACAGTGCTGGAAACCACTCCTCGCCATTTATCACACAAAATACAGAGTATGTTGTAGCGGGTACAAGATTCAGCGTTCCTATAGGTGACAATACAGATATTCCGATCAATACATATAAAGATAATTTTAAAGGTACAGTTAGCTTTATTGGTGTCAATAAGGAAACCGGTCACATGGCAATATCTTTTCAGTTGTTATTGCCTCCTGTAAACTTTGATTTAAGTCATGCAGGAAAAGGGCCTTCTCATGGATGGTTCTTCTTCTCTTGTTATAATTCAGAGAAAGCGAATACCTTGTTGGAAGTAAATGCTTCACAAAAGGATAAAGACTTTATCATGGCCGTTAATTGGAAAAAAGCAGAAGAATACGTTGCTGCAGGAAAAGGAATGAAGAAACAAGCAAAATACGCACACAATTATTACGATGAGAAACATCAAACGACAATTTCTGAGATATTGAATGAAGTGCTGGTGCTAGATCCTAAAGAATTAAAAGAGATCGTGTATTTTATTCCATGCCCGAAATCTCCGCATGGCTGTGATGTAGATCCTACAGGTGAATATATAGTAGGCAGCGGTAAATTAGCTGCATTAATTCCGGTATTTTCTTTTACTAAAATTCAAAAAGCAATTGCAGATAAGCAATTTGACGGTGAATACGATGGTATTCCTGTTATTAAATATGATGCAGCTTTGTATGGTGAAGTGAAAAAGCCGGGTCTTGGACCTCTGCATACTGAGTTTGATGCCAATGGTAATGCTTATACGTCATTCTTCGTTTCTTCTGAAATTGTAAAATGGAATATTAAAGATTTAAAAGTGTTGGATCGCGTTCCTACATATTATTCAATTGGTCACTTATGCGTACCTGGTGGAGACAGCCGTAAGCCTTTTGGAAAATATGTTGTGGCTTATAATAAAATCACCAAGGACCGCTACTTGCCTACTGGACCTGAGTTGGCGCAAAGTGCACAGTTGTATGACATTTCCGGCGACAAGATGCAGTTAATACTTGATTTTCCTACAACAGGAGAGCCCCACTATGCACAAGCTTGTCCAGCAGATCTGCTTACAAAAAATTCTCAGAAGATTTATAAGATTGAGGAGAATTTTCACCCTTATGTTGCCAAAGGAGAGAAAGAAGCTAAAGTGGTGCGAGAAGGAAATAAAGTTCATATATATATGACTTCCATCCGTTCACATTTCGTTCCTGATAATATTGAAGGCGTAAGAATGGGTGATGAAGTTTATTTTCATGTTACTAACCTCGAGCAGGATTGGGATGTTCCACATGGCTTTGCAATAAAAGGAGC
This sequence comes from Bacteroidota bacterium, assembly GCA_031418215.1. Lineage (GTDB taxonomy): Bacteria > Bacteroidota > Bacteroidia > AKYH767-A > OLB10 > JANOXC01. The sequence continues at coordinate 7,048 of JANOXC010000031.1, read as the reverse complement.
AGCTAATGCAGAGTTGCTGATCATGCCGGGTGAAACCTGTACATTAAAATGGTTGCCTGATCATACAGGAGTATTTCCTTTCTATTGTACTGATTTTTGCAGTGCATTGCATCAGGAAATGCAAGGTTACATTCGCATCTCTCCGGCAGGAAGCAATGCTCCGCTTACATTTAGTACCGGTAAAAAATAATAAAATAATAATTGACAACGGGAGGCACAATGCTTCCCGATGTTGTTTTAACAAATCTTCTTATATATAATGAGTACAAAATATTCCAATAATTGGGTAAGGATCGGCATTGTGGTTTCATCCATATTATTGTTTGGTGCTGTTTTATTTCCCATGTGGAGGATAGAATTAGCAGCTCCTCAATATCCTGAAGGATTGGTGTTGCAGATATGGGCCAATAAACTGACCGGTGACATTGATATCGTAAATGGGCTCAATCATTACATTGGTATGAGGAAACTGAAGGCCGATGATTTTATTGAATTTAAAGTGTTGCCAGGCTTACTTATTTTTTTTAGCGTTTTTGGCGTCTTCGTTGGTCTTATGAACAATAAGAAATGGCTCTATGCATGGATGACGTTGTTTATGCTTTTTGCAGTATTATCCATGGGTGATTTTTATTTTTGGGAGTACAACTATGGTCACACACTCGATCCAACAGCACCAATACAAGTTCCCGGCATGGCTTACCAACCTCCTTTTCTTGGGTATAAGCAAATGTTGAATTTTGGTGCATTTTCCATTCCCGATATCGGCGGTTGGTTTTTTATCGGAAGTGGTGTATTAATGTTTATCATTACAGTGATGCAATGGAAGTCGGGACGAAAATCAAAATTGAAACAACAATCAGTTAAAGCTGCAATGTTTTTATTTATCATCAATTCAACATCATGCAGAAATGAAGTGAAGCCGATCAATTACGGGAAAGATGATTGTAATTTCTGTAAGATGACCATTGTAGATAAAAAATTTGGCGTTGAGATCATCACAAAAAAGGGCAAGACATTTAAATTGGATGACCTGATTTGTGCACAACATTTTCTTAGAGAAGGTAGCATAAATGTTAACGAAATAAAGGATGTTTATGTTAATAATTACCAAGTTCCTGGTGAATTATTGAATCTGAACAAGGCATTTCTAGTTAAAAAAGAGCAGTTAGGAAGCCCGATGGGAGGGAACATTGCATCTTTTGCTTCTGAGGCCGCCGCTGAAAATTTTGTTGAAAAAGGTGGCGGGGAATTAATTTCTAATGTGATATTTACGGTGGCTAATTAAGGATGTCCCTATGAAAAACAAGCTTTTTCCCAATTTATTCATTTGTTTTTTTTTTAGCTTTTCCAATGTACAAGCAAAAAAATGGTTTGTATATCCAGCCGATAACACAGTTAAGATAAATAGGGTTTTAGAAAGTACTTTTGTTGGAGATACCGTTATTTTCAGAAACGGGCATTATACTGTCAATAATATTTTAGTGTTGAAATCACTGGTTCTTATTGGTGAAAATTATCCTGTACTGGATGGCAGTCATAAGAGCCAGATCATTAGCGTGGAAGCCGACAATGTAACCATTGAAGGATTTAAATTGGTGAATTCCGGCTTTTCCGATATGAATGAGATAAGTGCCATCCGACTTCAAAATGTGGATCATGCGATTATTAAGAACAATATTTTGGAAAATGTGTTTTTCGGAATCTATTGTCTTAACGCTACACATTGTTTTATTTCTGGAAATAAAATAAAATCTTTTTCAGAGCATGAACTGCAGTCAGGTAATGGTATTCACTGCTGGAAGTCCGATTCAATGCACATCTTCGGGAATTATATTACCGGGCAGCGTGACGGGATCTATTTTGAGTTTGTTACCAATTCCTTTATTGAGAAGAATATAAGTGAGAAAAATCTTCGTTACGGATTGCATTTTATGTTTTCACATAACAATGTATATACCGGCAATACATTTAACTTCAATGGTGCCGGTGTTGCAGTAATGTATTCGCATAATGTTACTATGACTAAAAATACTTTCACGCAAAATCAAGGAGAATCATCCTATGGCATTTTAATGAAAGATATCTCTGACAGTCACGTAGAGGGTAATTATTTCACGATGAATACCATCGGTATTTATATGGAAGGAACAAGTAGGATTAAGGTGTTGAAGAATTCTTTTACCGGCAATGGTTGGGCGTTTAAAATACAAGCTAGTTGTGCTGACATATTGGTGGAACGGAATAAGTTTACGGGCAATACTTTTGATGTGGCTACAAACGGGAGTTTAATGTTGAACAAATTCACAAACAACTATTGGGATAAATATGAAGGATACGATTTAAATAAGGATGGAATAGGTGATGTGCCGTATCGCCCGATTAGCTTATATTCCATGATTGCCGAGCGGATGCCATATAGTATCATGCTATTCCGTAGTTTTATGGTGATGTTGCTGGAAAGGACGGAAAGAGCAGTTCCCGGTCTCACGCCAATTGATATGAAAGACGATAAACCGCTGATGAAGGCTGCTTCCTTATGATTAAGATAGAAAATGTTGTAAAAAGGTTTGGAAAACTCACTGCATTGAAGGGGATTAATTTATCTATTCAGAGCGGCGGATGCATTTCATTGATAGGCCCCAATGCTTCCGGTAAAACAACAGTGATTAAAGCAATTCTTGGTTTGGTGATGCCCGATGAAGGTGCTATATATATAAAGGGTAAGTCTATTGAAGGGGAATGGATGTACCGTGAGCATATCGGTTATATGCCGCAAATAGGCCGGTATCCTGAAAACATGACCATCCGCCAACTTTTTAAGATGATTATTGATGTCAGGAAGACAACTATAGATGTTTGCGATACCGAGTTGATGAATGTTTTTGAAATTGAAAAGATCAATGCAAAACGCATGGGCACGCTTTCCGGGGGAACAAGGCAAAAGATCAGTGCCTGCCTCGCCTTTTTATTTAATCCTGACATTTTGATTCTTGATGAACCAACGGCAGGGCTCGATCCTGTTGCCACAGAGTTGCTCAAGGAAAAAATTCAAAGAGAGAAAAACAAAGGAAAACTCATATTAATTACCTCTCATGTTTTAAGCGACCTCGATGATCTGGTAGATGAAGTTATTTACCTACAGGACGGACAAATCAATTTTCAGAAGAGCATTGATCTCATTAAGCAGGAAACAGGGGAGAGAAAATTATCACGCGCCATTGCAAAGGTAATGGGCTATAAGGAACATGACGCAACTGTTTAGGTATGTCTTTATTGATATTGTAAAGAATAAAATTGTTTTATTCTATACATTGGCTTTGCTTATCATCAGCCTAAGTGTTTTCAATATTTCAGAAACATCGGAGAAAGCAATTATTAGCTTACTGAACATTGAACTCATTGTTTTACCATTGATTTGTGGTGTGTTTGCTACAATTTATTTTTATAACTCTTCTGAATTTATAGAAGTACTGGTTGCACAACCATTGAAAAGAAAGGCAATTTTTAGAAGCATCTTGTTTGGACTTATTTCTTCCTTGAGTCTGGCATTTCTGGCAGGAGTAGGCATCCCACTAATGTTGTATGCACCCGATAAGACAAGTTTAATTTTTCTTTTGTCGGGCATTGCATTAACAGCCACCTTCACTGCATTTGCGCTCGTTGCAGCAGTATTTACAAAAGATAAAGCGAAAGGTATTGGCGTTACAATACTGCTATGGTTTTACTTTACCCTGATCTATGATGGGCTGATACTTTTTCTGCTATTTCAATTCAGTGAATATCCAATGGAGAATTACATGATTGCAATGTCATGCCTGAACCCTATTGATTTAGTAAGAATATTAATTTTATTAAAGATTGACATTGCCGCTATCATGGGTTATACAGGGGCTTTATTCAAAGATTTTTTTGGCAGTCACACCGGCATCATTATTTCCGCATCTGTACTGATAGCATGGTTTGTTATTCCCTCCTGGATTGCCATCAGGAAATTCAAAAGAAAAGATTTGTAAAGTCAGCTCTAGGATTTTGCCATACTGGCAATGATCACTTCTGTTTTCAGAATGATATTTGATTTAACAGAATTAGAGATCAGGCAGGCTGCTTCTGATTTTTCAAGAATGCGTGTTGCTCTTTCTTTGTCATGTTCTTTTTCAATGGTGACAACAGGCATCAATGTTACTTCAGTCATGATATATTTGCCTTCCACCATTTCTAATTTGCCTGATGCCTTCGAAGAAAAACCGGTAAATTCCAGCTTTGAGTTTTCAGCAATTGCTAAAAAAGTTGTCATTAAACAACTGTTAATGGCAGCGACAAAAAGATGCTCCGGTGACCAGATGTTTTCCATTCCTTTTGGAAACTGTGGAGGGGTGGCTACTTCAATTTTCGTGGAGAGCTCGGGTGCACTCATCATACCTTTGCGATCTGCTTTCCAATCTACTGTTACTTCATATTGATGTTCTACGCTCATGATGTTAATTGTTAATGATTCAATATATTAATCTTGATACTTGATACTTGGCTCTTGATACTCTTTTTAATTAACTACTAAATATGTTGCTCAATAATACTTTTCAAACTATCAGCCTGCATAACTCCGGATTGCCTCCATTTAATCTCCCCTTTTTTAAACAGGATCAAGGTCGGCACGCTTTGTACCTGGTATGCACTGGCAGCATTGGGGTTTTTATCTACATCCACTTTGATGATGCTGGCACGGTCACCTATTTTGCCTTTAAGTTCTTTCAGAATGGGTGCCATCATTTTACAAGGACCACACCATTCGGCCGAAAAATCTACCAATACCGGTTTATCAGAATTAATAATTTCTGAAAATGCTGATGACATATTTATCTTAATTTAATAAGTCACAAAGGTAGCGCTAACTGAAGGGGAAAACCATGACATGAACATACCTAACTACTGATGAAAATCATATAAAAAAATATAGCGGATGTATTAGCCTATTATTAAGAAAAATCAAAAATCTAGATACTTGATACTAGATACTTGATACTTATTGTTTGATGCTATTCCCCATACCTGTTAAGCAGAAGAAGTACCCAACAAAATAGAAATACCCTTCAAACTTTCTGATTTATCGGCAATCAATTTTAAAATACCCAGGAAGGGAATGAACAGTATCATTCCTATTCCACCCCAGAGGATTCCTCCGGCAAGGATAGCAACAATCGTAGCAAGTGTATTAATATTTAATCGATTGCTCACAGCAAAGGGAAAAATCACATTTGCTTCGAGATATTGAACGATGGTAAACACCAATATTACACCCAGCGGATACCAAATGGAATTAAAAGTAATCCAGGAAATGGCAATCGGTAGTAGAGAGGCTATCATAATACCAACGTATGGTATAAAAGTTAGAATAGACGCAATAAAACCGAATAGGATAGGATTAGGAATGCCGATAATAGTCAGGCCAATACTGTTTAAAATGCCCACAATTAAATAGACCAGCAACATCCCTTTGATAAAACTAAAATAGGTGTGAACGGTGGCGTGAAGTATTTCACCGATTTTTTCTTTTTGATTTGCCGGAAATAAGGTATAAAGTACTTTGACCAGCATCTGATGGTAATATAAGATAAGTGCCGATAGAATAGGGATGAGTATAATAAGCACAAATGTAAAAGAGAAGGAATATAATGTGAAACTGATAAATGGTATTAATTCTGCACCTGAACTGTCGGCCAGGTTTTTTAACCATGCATCTTGTTGCTCTTTATTGATATCAAAATGTGATGCGAGGTATACTCCCAGTTGTTTGAATGTGTCAGACAGTTTGATTTTTAATTGTTGCCATTCATTTGAAAAATTCGCAAACTGCAGGAATAATAAATAAGCAACAGCTGCAAACAACAAGTTAAGACCCAGTACTGCAATTCCAATGGCAATAGCCTTGTTTATTCCCTTTTTTTCCAACCATGTACATGTTGGGTATAGAATGCAGCTGATCAGCAATGCAATACTAAGTGGTATAAGCAAGGCCTTTCCAAAATATAGTAAAACGCAAATCAATATTGTGAATTGTAATTTCTCCAGTAAAGAATATTTTCGGGTAGTTTGAACAGTGATCTGAGTGGAGGGAATTTGAATCATATGCTTTGTTTACCTGAAATAAATCTTGGTATCAAAATTACTGAATTTATATATATGGATATGGTTTTAAGTACTGAAATTATTATTGTTTACGTCAACTATTTTTCTGTGGTCTATTTGAATATCATTCATGATAGACCAAACCAGTACACTTATGATGGCAGCAAAAAAACACCAAACGGAAACAAAATAGGCTTTAAAAAATATTGCGGTTAATACATAGGAAACTAGAATAATCAATGAAAGTATTTTCATTTTCGGTATCCTTGAAAAAAATGGCGGAATTACGGTGGCTGTAAAATAAAAGAATGTTCTGATGTATTTAATAAGCAAGGGAACTTCAAACGTATATTTAATATGGTTCTGCTGCATGCCGGCATTCACGGGATAGTAATATAATCCAAATAGCAAATACGTAGAAATCATTATGCCTGTCATTGAAAGTATGACCAATATTTTTCGATTTTTTTCCTCTTTTTCAAGACGCAATAATGAAAACGGTACCCATATTGGCCAAAGCACCTGAGCAAAACCAAGGAAGAGGTAAGTCGCAGGTTTCTGAAAATAAGAATATTCGGTATTTGAAAGTGAAATCCACAAAACCCCTTCAATGAATTGTTGCGCGGCAAAAAGGAAAGGGATACCTGCAAACAACAACTCTTTCCTGTTAGTTGCCTTACTTAATGTGGCGACTCCAACTGCGGTAAGAATAATTCCTGCACCGAAACTTGCTGTTGAGGAGAAGCACATATTGCATTTAAGTAGGGGTTAAATATATATAAATTTTTCATTATTGTCCGACTAAATTAGGCATAAAAACTTAGAACCTACAGGCAGGGACAGTGATTTTGATTCGGTCAAATTTTGGGGTAGTTGGCATATGAAAACTTAAGCAATTAATAGTGGTGGCGGATGCGCCTTTTTC
>JANOXC010000030.1:0-22072 GCA_031418215.1 Bacteroidota bacterium | reverse complement strand
GCTGTTTGTTTTCATTAGTCAAGTTTTGAATTACAAACAGCTTCTTTATTCTTACATCTTCTTCACTGCAACCCTTGATTATATCTACATCCTATTGTTAATAACACTAAATTAGCCTGACGCGTATGCGAGTACTCGGGGTAGCGCGTGACGGTCTGCTGTTGTTAAGAGTCTCCTGTAAGGGCCTCTGAAATTTAATACAGACGAATTAAAGCTACTAACTCATTCTTGGATTCCTTAACTTTGTACCCTTATAAAATCACATGAGCGACTTCCTACATCACGAATGCGGCATTGCCCTGATACGGTTGCTGAAACCGCTTGATTTTTACATCAAGAAATACGGCACTCCGCTGTATGGTGTCAATAAGCTGTATTTGTTAATGGAAAAGCAGCATAACCGTGGGCAGGATGGTGCAGGTGCGGCCTGTATTAAGTTTGATGTTGAGCCTGGCAGTCGTTACATTGCACGCAACCGTTCTGTTGAGAAAAATGCCATTGCCAGTATTTTTGAAAAAATCGGAGGGCATTTCGAAGATGCAAACCAGGAAGGACAGCTATACAATACCGCCTACCTGAAGAAAAATGTTCCCTTTGCCGGCGAGTTACTAATGGGACATGTTCGTTACGGAACATTTGGTGCGAACAGCCTGGAAGCTTGCCATCCTTTCTTGCGCCAGAATAACTGGATGACAAGAAATTTAGTGATGGCTGGTAATTTCAACCTTACTAATGTAGAAGAATTGTTCCAGGAGTTAGTGGAACTGGGCCAGCATCCAAAAGAAAAAGCAGATACAGTTACAGTGATGGAAAACATCGGACATTTTCTCGATGAAGCCAATGAGGAGTTATATATTAAGTTTAAAGAGCAAGGCAAAAGTAAACAGGAAATTTCTCCATTGATTGCTGAAAATCTTGACATTGCTAAAATTTTACAACGCTCTTCTAAAAACTGGGATGGCGGCTATGTGATGACTGGATTGATGGGGCATGGTGATGCTTTCGTACTACGTGATCCTTCCGGTATTCGTCCTGCCTGGTATTACTCAGATGACGAAGTTGTTGTTGTTACAAGTGAGCGTCCACAGATTCAAACTGCCTTTAATGTTCCTTTCCAATCGATACGTGAAATCAATCCCGGTCATGCACTCATTATTAAGAAAAATGGCAGTGTGAAGCAGGAGATGATTAAAGAACCATTGGAGAGAAAATCATGTTCCTTCGAACGAATTTATTTCTCTCGCGGAAGCGATACTGATATATATAAAGAGCGAAAAGAACTTGGAAGGAAATTATGTCCTGCAATTTTAGATGCCGTTGGTCATGACTTACGCAATACCGTTTTTTCTTATGTCCCCAATACTGCCGAAGTAGCTTATTACGGAATGATGCATGGTATGGAAGACTATTTGCGTGAAGTGCAGAAAAGAAAAATAAAATCATTGGGCAATAATATTACAGATGAAAAACTCAATGAAATCCTTTCCATTAAACCACGTGGCGAAAAAATTGCGGTAAAAGATGCAAAGTTGCGGACCTTCATCACCAATGATAATGACAGGGGTGAAATGGTAACTCATGTCTATGATATTACCTATGGCACTATCAGAAAAGGAATAGATAATTTAGTGATTATTGATGACAGTATAGTGCGTGGCACCACAATGAAAAACAGCATTATCAAAATGTTGGATCGCTTGGGTCCCAAGAAGATTGTCATTGTTTCTTCCGCACCACAAATTCGTTACCCCGATTGTTATGGAATAGATATGGCACGAAATGGCGACCTCGTTGCTTTCCGTGCAGCTATGGAATTGCTGGAAGAAAATAATATGGAAAGCGTAATTGATGAAGTATATATAAAGTGTAAAGAGACAGCAGAAAATAAATCCACCCCTGCAATCAATCACGTTAAAAATATATATAACAATTTTGCACCGGAACAGGTTTCCGACAAAATTGCACAACTATTAAAACCAGAGGGGTTGAAGGCAGAACTTAAAGTCATCTTTCAAAAAGTGGAAGACCTTCACGAAGCCTGTCCTAACCATACAGGCGATTGGTATTTTTCAGGCGATTATCCTACACCTGGCGGCGCAAGGGTTTCCTGCCGTGCTTTTGTGAATTATATTGAAGGGGTTAATCAACGGGCATACTGATTAGTTTGGGGCAGGGAGTTCGGAAAAAATAGTTTTATGCATTGAATAAACCTTGCTTATTCAATGAGCTCATGTCAAAGATGACTACTTCGCGTTACAAACGCTTAAATGAATCTTATCCTCGTTACAAATGAGGACAAGAAAAGGGTCCACATTCCCCTCATTGAGTAGAAAAGTAGTTTCAAAATTCCATCAACCCCGTAGGGGTTTAATATTAATAACACACCTGGAGAAAAATGTTGCGATCCTGAAGGGATCGAATATGTGTCATGATGCGAATCAGATTTTGCTTTAATATCTTTTATTACATTATCTGCAGATCCGATTTATTGAACCTTACACTCAAAACATTAATCAAAATAACTTTAGTATCCTTTCAAATTACTCCTCATAGCAGAATCCTTTTGAGCAGGAGTAAATCCATAATTGTAATTATATATTGCACCCTCCCAATCTCCGTAATTACTATTGGGCAAAACAATAAATTTTCTGCCAAATTCAGCAGCATTCTTCATGGTATTGATAGTGCGGTCTTCCATTGATTTTTTATTATCAAACATTGCACTGAAATCAGCAAGGTTGTCGCCAAGCAGTAAAACAATGTCATGCGTTGCCGCCACTTTTTGCCTTCTTTCCTCCTTACTCGAAATCTTCTCTTTCAAAAACAGATGCTCATTATCAGCATTGGGAAAACCATATCGCTGAAGATTTTTTAATGTTCCTACGCGCTCTACTTCCAACCGATTGGATATATAATACACTTCAATATTTTTAGATGATACATATTTGAAAAAAGAAAATGACCCTGCCAGTGTATCACAAAGTGCATGCTCCGTCCAGTCGCTCCAGGAAGTTTGGTCATAGGATTTTCCAACTATCGCACGATTTACCGAATAAGGACTGTTGTCTAAAACCGTTTCATCAATATCGGTAATGATGGCTCTTGGTTTTACTGAAGGCTGCTTCAGCGCTTCATCAATTCTCAATTGTGCAATATTGTATGCCTGCAGGCAAAGTGCTTTATATTCTGCCGCACATTGTTGAAATACTGAAGTATATAACTTACCATCAATCACAAGATTTGCCGGTGGAGGTGCCGTCATCGTTGTTGATTTTTTTGAAGTTGTGCAGGCAGCGGTCAACATAACGAACACTATCAAATAAATTTTTCTCATCCTATTCATATTTTAATCCCTATTACCAGCATATCATCAACCTGCTCATAGGAAGTGCCCATCCACTCTATAATAAATCTGTGCAAACTTGAGCCCTGCGCTTCCATCGGTTGATGATGAATAGATAATAATAGTTCCTTGAATTTCTTAGTCATTAACTTTTTACCCAACTCGCCGCCAAACTGGTCGGCATACCCATCAGAAAATATATATATCAGATCATCCTTCTTTAAAGAGAGGTTTTGCCTGGTATAAGACTCCGAATGTTCAATCTGCAAACCGCCAATGGGAAACTTATCTGTTGGAAATACTGATAAAATTCCGTTCCTGATCAAAAGCAAAGGTCGATTGGCACCGGCAAATTCCAATTGCAGATTTTCCAAATCAAAAGTACAAAGCAGGATATCCATTCCATCATGCGAATGATTTTCTGATTGCTTTAATGCTTCAATAACGCCATCATTCAACTGATTTAAAATTTCAGCAGGATTGTTGATTTGCTTTTCCAGGATAATTTGTTTCAATAGTGAGCTGCCTACCATGCTCATAATAGCACCTGCTACACCATGACCGGTACAGTCGGCACCGGCAATGATCGTTTTATTTTTTATTTGTTCGAAAAAATAAAAGTCGCCACTTACGATATCTTTCGGCATATAAAGCACAAAAAAACGGTCAAAAGAATTTTTAATGACTTCCTCTCGCGGAAGAATTGCCGCTTGTAATCTCTTTGCATAATTGAGACTGTCCGTCATCTCTTTATTCTTCTCGGCTATCAAAGCATTCTTTTTTTCCAATTCAGCCTTTTGTGCCATCACTTCTGCTGTACGCGCATTCACCAGTTCTTTCAGCTTTTCTTCTCTACTCTGATATTCACTAATCAAATAATTGTTCTGATTGCGTAGGCGCTTATTTAAAACGGAAATAATATCCTGTGTCATGCCGGGATATTGCTCCAGCACTTCAAAAAAATCATCACGGTGTATTATCCCCAGTTGAATCGGCTCCAATGCAGTTACCGACATTGACCTTGGTTCCCTGTCGAGGAGTGAAAGTTCACCAAAGAGTTCCCCTGTTTCAAGCGTAGCCACTTGGTGTTCATGATCGTGCACCTTTAACCTCCCTGACAAAATCAGGAACATGGCGTCGCCAACATCACCTTTATTGATGATCGCTTCATCAAAAGCATAATTCTTAATGATCGTTTTCTCTGCCAGATGTAAAAGCACCGCTTCCTCAGCCTTATTAAATAAAGACACCTTGCCAATAAAGGCAGCTAAAGATTTCTTATCGGGCAGGGTTTCCATTAGAGTGGTAAATATAATTCATTTCTAAGTCAGGAGCTTGAAGTTCGGAGTTCGGAAAAAATGGAAATTAAAATGTCTCCGAACACCGAACTACTGTCTACTACCTGAATTGCATGATAATTTAATTATTTTTGGAAAGTGATTCCATCACCGATTAACCTGCCATGCTGAACTTGTTTGAATTGTATAATAAAATGAAGGACGAAGAAATCGTTCTTGCATTCAATGGCGTGATGACAGAAGACCTTTTATCGTCTGTTTTTCAGATGATGGATATAAAGTCGGAAGTTAATCCACAGGACCTAAGGCGCAAAAAAAAGGTTAATAATATACTGGTTGAGTGTCTTCAAAATATATATCATCACGGCGATGATCTGACTGGCGAAAAAAGCATGGATTCCCCAAGAACGGTTATGTTTCTTATCTGCAAAAGCGCCGATCACCACTACCGCATCATCACCGGCAATCACATGCTTCGTTCAAGTGTAATGGACTTGAAAGATAAGATTGATAAGGTAAACAGCCTTACATCCGAAGAGCTAAAAAATCTCTATCGTGATGTGCTTAGCACCAATGTACTTTCTGAAAAAGGGGGAGCAGGATTAGGCATCATAGACCTGGTACGTAAGTCGGGCAATAAAATAGAATACAGCTTTGATGATGTAAATGATCGCTACTCTTTTTTTAGCCTTATTGTAAACGTTGATTAAAATTAATAAAACTACTACACTGCTATGAATGATCTGTTAGTTGAAGGAACACCAAAAACACCACACATAAGTTTTATAGCTGAGAAGGGTGCTTTACAAATCAGTGGCCGCTCCATCCCTGAAAACTCTATTGACTTTTATCAGTCCGTCTATAATTGGCTGGATGAATATTCAAAACAACCCAGCAAAGCAACCACTATAAAAATACAACTTGAATATTTTAACACCAGTTCCTCTAAATGTGTTCTCGATGTTTTCAGGAAATTGGAATCCCTGCAAAAATCCGGCAAGAGTGAGGTATCTGTAATGTGGATGTATGAAGAAGAGGACGAAGACATGATGGAAGCAGGAGACGATTACAGTGCTATCGTCAGTTTGCCCTTTCAAATTTTAAAAATTGACTAATTGGAACAGGAATTAATTCCTGTTCTAAGAATGATTTTATTTTTTTCTCTTGAATGAAATCCGTTCTGCAAACGATAAACCTTTTTTCAGCCAGTTAAAATAAAGCGCGACGTACATAAAAATTGACATGAACCAGATGACGAAAATATTAACGGCATAGGTGTCATAGTATTCACCAAAAATATTTTTCCTGGATGAAAAGAATGGTGCACGAATCAAAGAGCCTTTTGCTCCTTCCATAAATACAGGTTGGAATCTTTGAATCAATCTGTTCTCTGTCTCTTCTATCTGTTTTCTTTCAGTGGTATTCTTCAATAATTCCGACAGACTTTCGTTTTCATAATCATCTTTTAGCTGCAACAGCGCTTCCTGTCCCGATATTTCCTGATATTTTGCAATAACGGATTCTTTGTGTGCTTCTGCCTTATTATATTCATCAGCATAAAAAGACTTCAGGTTATTTAAATGCTTTTTCAGGTCGTTGCCTATCGATGCATTAAACGATGATACATTTAATAAAGCAACTTTATCAAAGTGTAAATTAGCATTCTCCCCGTTTTCCCTTAGAATTTCATTGGTCAACAATAGCAAATTCGTTGGCAACATTTCCTTTTTTTCGGGCTGGGTCATTGCAAATATTGAATAATCCGTGCGCTTAATTAACTCCGGAATCAGAAAATCTTTTTGAAAGACAGCCTTACTCATTCGCTTGTCATCCTCAAAAAAAAGTTGCTCATACTTGTTCTCTTTAAACTGATGAACAGCAAGTCCTTCAAAAGCCCAACGAGATGTCATCACTTCGCCAAAAAAGGGAACAGTAGTATGTGTGCCAATGACAGGATTAAGTTTTTCAAATTTAACAATGATGCCACTCAATAATATTTGTGGTATAATAAGGATAGGAATGAGAATATAAATGGTAACAGCAGAATTAAATGCAGATGAAATATTCAATCCCAATAAATTTGCGAAGCAGGAAGTGGTAAACATCATCAGCCAGTAATCAGGATACATCCCTTTAATGCCTAACACACTGTTCCCAATTATTACAAACAATGCCGTTTGCACAGCAGAGAGTAAAAACATTACAGCTATTTTAGACAATAAATAACTACTGCGGCTAAGATTCAGGAATGATTCCCTATTCAATATTTTACGGTCCCGAAAGATCTCTTCGGCACTCACTGTTAAGCCCATGAACAAGGCAACGATCACACTGATGAATAAGAATGCGGTGATATTCTGATTCTCGCGGAATATATATTCCTTCCCGGGCTGGTAATATTTAATAAGAAAAGCCAAAGTAAAAGCAAGAACAGGTGCTTCAAGCAAATTGATTAGCAGGTATTGCGTATTACTCAGCTTTGAAAGAATGTCGCGGGTGATAAAAACTTTAAACTGCTTGTACCATGACGGCTTCTTTACATGGTTTTCAATTTCAATATTTTCACCTATAGGAGAATTTGCTTCTTGTTTGTTTTTCAGGTACAATTCATTCCACCCTGCAGGTGCGATTTTCCTTGTATTAACAGCATTTCCAAATTCATCCAATACCTTAGCTTCAATAATGCTGAACAATTGCTCAGGATTGATATTTCCACAAAGCGTACATTCACTAAAGTCGGCGTTGACCTGATCCACCATCCTTTTAAAATATACCAGTGAATCGGAAGGGTTGCCAAAATAGATTGTATAGCCGCCTGTATCCAACAACAATAACTTATCAAACAGTTTGAAAATGTCTGATGAAGGTTGATGTATAACTACAAATATCAGCTTTCCATTGATTGCAAGTTGCTTCAACAAATCCATCACGTTTTCCGAATCACGTGATGATAGTCCTGAAGTTGGTTCATCAACAAATAATACAGCCGGTTCGCGCACAAGTTCCAATGCGATATTTAACCGCTTCCTTTGTCCTCCGCTTATGGTTTTATTTAATGCATTTCCAACTTTTAAATTTTTTATTTCAATCAGCCCAAGACTGTCAAGTAATTCGTTCACCTTATTTGTAATGGCTTCTTCTTCGAGTTCACCATAACAAAGCTTGGTATTGTAATATACATTTTGAAAAACAGTGAGGTCTTCCATCAGTAAATCATCCTGAGGTATGTATCCTATAATGCCTTCTGTTTTTTTCTTTTCGCGATGAAGATTTATTCCATTAATTAATACCTCTCCCGATGTGGGAGTATAATTCCCATTCAGCAGGTTGAGTAATGTTGACTTTCCTGCACCACTGCCACCCATGATGCCAATAAGTTCGCCTGAACCGGAGGTAAAACTTAATGGATACAATCCAATACCTCCATTTTTAAAATGATAGGTGATATCACGAACGGCATAAACTAGTCTAGACTGATGTGTGTCTTGAAGAAACCGATGAATAACATCACTGTAATAAACAGGTTCTATTTTATTGCCGCGAATTACAGAACCCTGGGTAAATACCTGTACAAAATCATGGCCGAAGGGTTGCCCGTTTAAAGTCAACTCGCCATCTCCAAAATATTTCAAAAGAAGTGTTCCTATACTCTTTATATATAAAATTAATATATATCCGTTTAAATCATCATTGTACAAAACCTTCGTCTGCTTCAATGTTTCATCATGCTTTGTTCCTCCTGTTATTTTAAGGAAAGAGCCTGAATCGGGGATATCGGATATTTTCCCTGCAAGCGAACCCAAATCACGAAAATCGCCTTCGGGTATGTTAAATATACTGGCGACTGTGGAAACAAATTCCCATTCCTGTTCTGATATTGATTCGTCGGAAGAATAGACAAACTCTACCAACCGAAGCAACACAATGTATTTCTGTCGTTGGTCAAGCTCCTGGTTGATGTCTGTACAAATCTTTAACACCTTTACGGAATTTACTGATGTGCGCTTCCTGACTTTATCAGCATCCTTCTTCCCTTTATGTGACTCCAGGTATTCATCAAAAACAATCAGGTATTTATTGACAAGATCGCGGCTTAATTGTTTTTTTAAAGAAGCCTCCACAATTTGCCTGCCCTGATCCGTAAGGCGGTCAGCATTTGCCACTATGGCAAACAATTGCATTAATGCCCTAAGAATTTTCTCACTCATTATTTAGCCTGCATTAATCAGATGAAAGGTTTATTACACTACAAAAATAAAAAAGGGACACATGGTCCCTTCCTTTTTTAGTTTAAATCCTATTACTGAATGGCTCTGCTTCTTGCACTTGCAGCAGCAGCAGATATTTTATTCAGATTTTCCTTGTTAATCTGCGTTACATCCTTTATTTCATCAAAAACTTTTTTCATTTGCTGAAAATCATTTTCCAAAGCCACTGATTCTTTATCCTTATATTGTTTGAATAAATCCGACAAGTTATCCAACATTAATTTCTGGTCATAAATCTCTTTAAAAGAAGCGTCGAGCTTTACACTCTTCTCCTGGTCTTTCAATAATGTGGTGCTGATGTATAAGCTCTCTATGAATGATCCGGCCAAAATATAACTCGCTGCCATCAGTCTTGAGTTGGAACGAAGATATTTATCTGTTTCAGTGTAAGCTTCATCAACAATTACCATAATTGAGTCTTTGTTATCAGCATTATCTTTAAATCGATCTGTAAACTTGTCAAATGTTTCTTGCGTCCCAAGACTTTCTGCCAATTTCCTTGCTGTATTGTAATAATCATAAAGATCCTGCTTATTCCCGTAATAAGCGATGTAAGCCATGTCAACTCCATAGATACCATAGTTAACGGCCTTTTTATAGGCTGTCAGGTATTTTTCTTCATTGTTGGTTGGATTGAGTAGCGTATTATCAAATGGCACGTCGGTATTGTAAACCGTATTGATCACTTCCAACGGAGAAGGCAGGTTAGCAATGGTGAAGAAAAATTTAAAATCTGCCATTTTATTGTAAGGCTGTGTGTCGAGGGCTGCTATGGCGGAATCAGTCGTAGCTACCGAGCCAGGCTGCTCTTTTTGACCGGAACAGGAGTTCATTAACATTAGTACAACAAAGGCATATAAAATTTCGGGGGTCTTTTTCATAAAGAATATCTTTGAATGCAAACCTACATATTCCTTTTAAAACCTCAAAACCGCGATTAATGAGAATCAGCTCTTTTTTCACGTCGGGTCTCAAAAGAAGGTGGTCGGGTCATAATGATCAGTGGTCGAGTTCCTGTCCTTTTGATATTGGCGTCTGATTCTTATGGTTACGTTTGTGATAACGTTAATCAAACTTGTTCATCAATAATAAAAAAAATATATATATGAAAAACCTCCTCTTCATTTGTTTGTTTGTTGTCTCTTCTTTACAAGCACAACAACGTGAGCTCACCAAGCCTGAAGCAAGTCAGGCCGCCATGGTGATGCAACGAATCGGATTAACTGACATTGTCATCAACTATCACAGTCCTTTGGTTAAAGGGAGAACAATTTGGGGCGATTTAGTACCCTATAATGAAGTGTGGCGCGCAGGAGCTAACGAAAACACCACAATCTCCTTTTCTACTAATGTCAAGATTGAAGGAAAGCCGCTTTCAGCCGGAACATATGGCCTTCATATGATCCCGTCACCCAAAGAATGGATCATCATTTTTTCAAAAAGTTCAGCAGCCTGGGGCAGTTTTTTTTATGATGAGAAAGAAGATGCACTGCGGGTGACTGTTAATCCACAACAGGCAGAGATGCAAGATTGGCTGAGTTATTCTTTTTCATCGCCACAACCGGAATCAGTCTCTGCAATGCTTAGATGGGAAAAGTTATCCGTGTCATTTAAAATAGCCATCGACGTTCCTGAAGTTGTTTATCAGCGAATGCGAAAAGAGCTAACGAACATCAATGGCTTTTTCTGGGAGGGCCATAATCAGGCTGCCGATTATTGCATTCAGCAAAAGATACATCTTGATGATGCATCAAAATGGATTGATAAATCAATAGGAATTCAAAAAACCTTTGCCAATCTTAATACCAAGTCAAAATTGCTGGTTTTACAAGGTAAGCAGACAGAGGCAGATGCTTTGAAAAAAGAAGCTTTAACACTTGCTGATGAGAACCAATTGAACACCTATGGCTATAATTTACTTGGTAAGGATAAAACTAACGAAGCTATTGAAGTATTCCACATGAATGCCAAACGTTATCCTGCTTCGTGGAATGTATACGACAGCCTTGCAGAAGCGTTGGAAAAATCAGGAGACAAGAAAGGTGCAATAACGAATTATAAAACGGCTCTTGCAAAGGCTCCCGACAATCAGAAGAAAAGGCTGGAAACAACCATTAAAAAGCTGGAAGGAAAATAAATCCTTCGTACTATTTCTTTAGTATTTTAAAGGTAATGGCCAAATAAATTGCCCGTGAATACCGTATCAACAGCGGATACAAACCGAGAATACAAATCGTATTGATAATGAGTTGCGGCCATATATTCCATTTCCACAATGGAAACATCCAACACTCATTTACTAAGATCAGCCCTGAAGTCATGGCATAGCTTATATACATTGCCCCAAAATAATATCCTGGTTCGTTCTCCAAATCAAGATTACAAACAATACAATGGCGTGGCATTTCAAAAAGCCGTTTCAGATGATATGGATTCGGGTCAAGAAAGAGTTTTCCTTTATGACAACGAGGGCATCGCAATTGTAATATACTTTTTAAAAGGAAATACATTGTGCAATAATAAGCATTAGGCTTTAACTTTATTTAAAAGTCCTTTCCTTTTGGTTTTTTTAGGAACATATTTGTTGCCGGATTTTTTCTTGCTAAAAAGAAAATAATTCAATCCGTTTACACAATAAAAAAAAGAGATGCAGTTTCCCGCATCTCTTTTCTAAAATATTTAATGCTGCTTACAAAACAGATAACTTAAATCTATTAACGCCAGCATCAGTTCTTATTTCAAGGAAATAAATTCCTTTATTGTATAGATGCAAATCAACTGTTGTTTTAAAACTGTTTTGGAGGTTTTCAATTCTTTGTTCAATCAATTTTCCCTGTACATCTGTTACTGTGAAAACTGAAGATTGATTTTTAATTCCATTAACTACAATATTAAAGATGCCATTATCAGAAGGGTTCGGATATATATTAACAGCTGCATTGAGCGATGGTTCATTGATGCCGGAGAACTCCGCAATGTTTATATTATCGAGGTATAAATTATTTCCGGAAGCGCTGATGTTAACGAACTTCAATGATATATCCTGTCCAACCCAAGCAGAAAGATTGAGTGTATCCTTGCGCCATTGTGAAGCTTGTGTTGGTGTCCATGATGTTGTAGAATTGGGAGCCGTTGCCAATGCCGCACCTGCCTTTAGATATCCTGTTGGCGTATAAGTGTTGCCGCAATCAGTGCTTACATCAATACGCAAACTTTCAATTGGTGAAACAAATGCTCTTACATAAGCCCTGTCAAATGTCATGATTGGACTCACTGCACCGGCAAGACTTATCTCTATCCTTGCAAGACCATCTAGTCCGCCAACAGGGCTATAATCAAAATTGTTAATCTTGGCAGCACTGGTAAGAGTTCCTGCAATTCCTGTTATATTCAATACATGTTCCCAAGTATAATTATTTTGTGCCGACTCAACTCTCCATCCTACAGGAGGAAATGAAGCTCCTTCAAAATCTTCCGTTAAGGTGATGGAAGTAGGAGATATGATATTTATATATGAGGTGCTTGTTGTTGAGTCAATACCAAAACTGTTGGATGCAACAAGCTTTACATCATAAGTACCCAGACTGCTGAATTGTACTTGAGGATTTTGTGAACTTGCATTTGTTCCGTTGACGAAATTGAACGTTGCGGGAGCAATTGACCACTGCCATGTTGTTGGAATGAAAGTGCTCTTGTCTAATAAAGTAACTGTATTGCCAACACATGCTGAAGTATAGTTTGCAACAAATGCAGCATCAGGCGCAACATTTGACTCAATAAGATTAATGTCATCAAGTGCAAGGTCGCTGGCAAAGTCTGCTCCTGTAATACCACGGAAACGTACATTAATTACTTCTCCGGCAAAAGCGGAGAGATCAACAACAACTTTTTTCCAAAGATTCCCCTGGTTTCCGATTACCGGTGCCGCTACGTCTTCTGTCCACACGCCATTAAATAGTACATCAACATGCAATTCGCCCATGTTAGCGCCATACATGTGATACCAAAAACTTAATTGGGGTCCTGAAATTGCAGTTAAATCAAGACAAGGAGATAGTAATTTTGCCGTTTTACCAAAACAACCTGATGCTTCAAGATATATATAACGTCCTGCAGCGCTTCCCAAAGTATGATCATTGTCAGGTCCGGTGTTGGCAGAAGCAGTAACGCCTGAGCTCACACGAAAATCAATATCGTCTGCTGTCAAGTTTGTTTCATTTACCCATCCATTGCCGATAGGGCAAACTGTAACTTCGCAATCGGCAGTAACCGCACATAATGCATAACTATCGAAATTTTCTACAAATGGAATTGTTGCCACAGTGCCATTTATCACTATTGATGAAGTTTTTAAGGTGTCATTATATATATTATTATCTCCGGGAGTGTTGAGCCAAACTACAAGGTTGTAGTTTCCTGGAACAGCATAATTTACAGGAGTAATAAAGATATAATCATAACTGGCACCCGACTGAATGCTGTCTGTTACCATTTCCATTATAGGTGTTCCGTTATTAAGGCTATAGGTAACCGGGAAATTTGAAATTGTATTTAATCCATTATTGGTTATTCGTAAAGAAACCGGAATATTACCGGACCCCTGACAAAAAGACAATGTGCCTGAACCCGGACTTAACAAAGATGTTGCTTCAGCATCATTTGCTATTTGACAATTTAATGTCCCCGGAGCTTTCCTGATAGCAATGGCTCTTCTTCCGTTTGTTGAATCAGCAGTGATTGCTCCAACACTGAACCAATATTCATCAATGGGATTCAGTCCGGTAACAACAAAATCATTTGTAGTTGATGTGCCTATGACCTCCATATGCTCACTGCCTAATTTATATATAGCATATCCAATTGCATTTGCAACAGGATTCCATGTCAACTGAAGGCTGTCGACGCAGGCATAATCTACCATTATTCCTGTTGGAACGCCAATGATAGAAAACAGTGTGTCGCTAACAGCAGAAAAACCTCCACGGCTCACACGAATGCAAGCCTTTCCGGTAATTGTTCCGGGAACAGTCCAGGGATATTGCAGTGCGTTCTGACTTACAGCATTACTGATCAATATCCATGATAGGCCAGCATCGGTAGAATATTCTAAAGTAAAATTCCCAAGACCTTTAATAGCGTCCCAACGAATGACTTCTTGTTCGCCAGGAACAAAACCTTCGCCGCCTTGTGGATAAGTTAAATCTAATTCCTGTGTGCGGAATTCATATACAAAATAGTAGGATTGTGGTCCTTGCGGTATTGAAAATCCATCCACAGTAACAGTCCATGTTCCTTGTAATGCAGCGGGTACGGTAACTTGCTCCATATTGTTCAGGTAGTCGATTCCGCGAACAGCGTTGGCGGTGATGTTTGCCAATACAGGTGTTGGATCAAGAACCCATGGATTCCAATCCAGATTAATTGGATCGGTAAGGTGCATGTTAATATCATTCACTAAAGATTGTGAAGCAAGTGAAGAGCCTGCAGGATCAGTCCAATAAATCATCACTCTTAAGTCGCTTACTCCTGATGGAACAGTAATGGTATGTGTCTTTATTTGTCCTTGGGAAACAGAGTCTTTAATGTATCGTACTTCTTGAAAAGTTTTGTATGCCCGTAATGAATTCACCCTGCCCCATCCGTAGGTAAAATCAGGACCGGGATTACCAAGGTCTTCTGCTCCGTTTAACATACATGCTTTGATCAATCCTGATTCAGGGTTTAAGCCCCCGTTCAAACTCTTATACGCCTGATATAATAAAGCTGTTGTTCCAGCAATACTTGGACAAGCAGCAGAAGTCCCATTATTTACTGCAACAGCAGCTGTTTGATAAGCATTTCCGGGAACTGTTGAAATTTGACCGTTACCATTCGAACAGATGTCCGGTTTCATTCTTCCATCATCTAGTGGCCCTCTGCTGCTAGTTGCATCTAACACATCACCAGTCGTAAGATTTCCGCATGCGATTACATTTTTTCCGGCTTTATATCCGCCGGTAATGGTTCCCCATCCTCCTGCAACAGGATATCCGCAATTTCCTGTTCCCTGATTTCCTGCGGAATAAACAAATGATATCTGCGTATTATTGTATACAAGATTATCACCAAACTCTGTATTGGTAGTGTACTTGTTGCAAGCAGTATTGGGGCCTGTGCCTTCTGAATAACTGGTAGAGGTAATTACTGTTCCCAAGGTATTATAATTACTTACGGCATTCACAATTTGTGGATAACCTGAATAGTCGTAAAGGTGCAAGTAAGCTCCTGTTGCCTGGCCTCTTTTGGTTGGATCAAGGTTACCGCCTCCAATAGAAACGCCGCATGTCATATCGCCATGTGTGCCATTATCCGAAGCAGTATGCATCGTCATTCTCCCTTTAAAATCTATATGCGGTCCAACATGACCATCATCCCCCAATCCGATAACCACACCTGATCCATCGAAGTGAAGACCTGAGGAATAGTCACTGTCAAGTGTATTGTTACGGTGTAAACTGCGTCCTTTCGTATCATCGGGCGTTGAGGGGGAATTAATGGGTGCCATATAAAACACACAAGACTTGGAAGCTAGATTTCGTAATTCATTTTCAGCAACCCTAAGAATGAAAACGTGGTTGTCTGCCTGCTCACCAAGTTTTGTATATTGAATTAATGCCGATGCAACTTGCTCATGCGGAATGTTTTTGTAGTACTCAACAATTACATCCACAAAACCGTGAACATTTCTTGCATAATCAGGAGCCTGTCCGAGTAAGTTAATGTTCATCTTTTGAACTTCATTTAACCTGACAACTGAACGGACATTTAACTGCCGAAGCAAAGTCTTGTCGAATCCTTTCGGAATGGCGGTTACAAATGTATTATAGGGGATGTAGTTCAACAGTACCAGGCCCGACTGCCTAATTTTATTTTTTTCCTCCTGTGTTGGGATGGCATTAAACTGGATCAAACGGTAATAAAAACCGTTGAACACATCTTGTGGATTTACAACAGCATCGTTGATAAAAGTCGTTGCATTTTCAGCGGGCTGCATATTGCCGCTTTGTAACATTAAACGGTAATCATGTTGCGCGATAGACGAAATAGTACCTACACACAATAACATTAATAGTAATTTATATCTCATGAGTTTGATTGGATTTTTGACGTTTTAGAGTCGATGAAGGTAAATATTCTGATTTAATTGGCCAATTTTTTATTCCTCTTTTATCAATTTTTGCCTATAACTGCCAAAATCGATGATTAGGCGTGATGTTCCCACTAAAAATGAAAAAAGGAGACGCCTTACGACATCTCCTTTGCTTAAAAAATAATTAATCTTTTACATGATTGCCAATTTGTAACGGCTGAAATGATCCCCTGTTTTAATTTCGAGGAAGTAAAGCCCTTTACTTTGATTATGCAAATCAATTGTAGTGTTAAAATTGTTATTGAATGATTCAACATTACGTTGCTCAATCATTTTCCCATCGATATCAGTAATGGTAAGCACTGCTTTTGCATTTTGATTTGCGGAAGCCGTTACATTAAAATATCCATTGATGGAAGGGTTTGGATAAATGTTAACATTCATTATCCCCCCTTGTTCCGAAACACTTGAGAATTCACCAATATTAATATTATCAAGATACAGGTTATTTCCTCCGGCACTGATGTTTACAAATTTCAATGTAATCACCTGACCAATCCATGCTGTTAAATCCAGTGTATCCTTACGCCATTGATTGGCATTGTTTGGGAAGAAAGCATTTGGAGGTCCTCCGGGAGTAGGCGTTGTAGCAAGTGCGGCTCCCTGTTTAAAATAAGGAGTAGGTGTATAGGTGTTGCCACAATCCGTACTGACATCAATTCGCATCGCATCGTTTGTAAAGTTATTGCGTCTTCTGTGTGCAACTTCAAATGTCATTATTGGATGTGTTGTTCCAACAAGGCTAATTTCTTGTCTTGCCAATCCATCTTCACCACCGGGAGGAGCATAAGTGAAATTATTCATCCCTGCAGCATTAGTTGATGTGCCGCTCATTCCAATAACATTTATAGCTTGTTCCCAGGTATTATTATTTCCTGCTGATTCCACTCTCCATGCAAATGGAGGCCAAGCAATTCCCTGGAAATCTTCAGTAATTGTGAGAGAAGATGGAGTAAGAATGTTAATGTAAGCTGCAATTGTTACTGAATCAACTCCGTATTGGTTAGTTGCAACAAGCTTAACATCATAAGCTCCTGTTGCTGTAAACTGAACTTGCGGATTTTGTGTGGTATCACTTGTTCCATTTACAAAAACAATTGTATTCGGAATAAATGACCATTTCCATGCATTGGGAATAAATGTGCTTTTATCAGTAAATGTTATTGTTGTGTTTACACAAGCAGAAGTGAAGTCAGCAGTAAACGAAGGATCCGGAGCAACATGTGTTTCTAAAATATTAATGTCGTCAAGTGCAAGGTCACTTTGTGGTCCACCGCCGGTAATTGCCCTGAAACGAATGCTAATGACCTGTCCGTTATAAGGCGTTAAATCAACAGTAGTCTGAAGCCATGCATTGCCCTTATCGCCGGCAATTGGATTCATAACATCATTGATCCAGTTCCCACCTGAGAAAACATCAACATGCAATTGACCCATTGCTGCTCCAAACATATGATACCAGAATTGCAATGCAGGCCCGCTGCTTGTTGTTAAATCAATACATGGAGACAACAACAACGCTGTTTGCTGGAAACATGCACTTGACTCCAGGTATATATATTTTCCTGCCGCTGTTCCTAAAGTATGGTCAAAATCCGGACCTGTGTTATTTGTTGGAGTTCCGCCCACATTCACACGGAAATCAATATTATCATTAACGCCATTTGTTGCATTAATCCAACCACCTAATAATGGACATTGTGTTACGCCACAATCTGTAACAGTAGAACATAACGCATCCGCTTCAAAATCGTCGGTGACAGGAATTGAAACAGGTGTGCCTGCAATCACTGTGGTAATTGTATTTAGGGTGTCGTTATCATTATCAAGATCTCCAACAAGCCCGGTCCACGCCTTAAGGTCATAAATATTTACGGCTGAATAATCAAGTGTGCCGGAAAATGTGTGAATCATTGACGCGCCTGGGATTAATGTATCAGTAATTATTTCACTCACAGGTGTTGCATTGTTGAGGCTGTAGCTCACAGGGAAATTATATATATCAGTTAATCCCGGATTGCTTATTGTAACTGTAACAGGAACTGTGCTGCTGCTTTGACAATCTGCAACAACACCGCCGACAGGACTTCCGATGGAAGCTATGGAAGCATCAATCGCTACAGGTCCCTCCACAATATTAATATCATCAAGCGCCAGATCGCTGCTTGATGCAGCACCTGTGAAGGCCCTGAAACGAACGGTGATTATTTGTCCGTTATAGGCTGTTAAATCAATGACCGATTGAAACCAGAAGTTCCCTTTATCGCCGCTTATCGGAGGCATTACATCGTTGATCCAGTTGCCGCCTGAAAGCACATCAACATGCAGTTCGCCCATAGCAGCACCAAACATATGATACCAGAATTTAAATTGAGGAGAACTAGCTGTTGTAAGATCAATACATGGAGATAAAAGTTGTGCAGTTTGCCCAAAACAAGCGCTTGCTTCCAGGTATATATATTTGCCCAGGGCGCTTCCTAATGTATGATCAAAATCAGGGCCTGTATTATTTGTTGGAGTTCCTCCTGTATTGACACGAAAATCAATATTGTCATCAGCACCGTTTGTTGCATTAACCCAGCCACCCAGCAATGGGCAAACGGTTGCGCCGCAATCAGTTGTTGTAGGACAATTAACATCGCTGTCAAAATTGTCAGTTATCGGCATCGTAACAATGGCCGATGCATTAATTGTTGTTAATATTTTAAGCGTATCGTTTGCTGTATTCTGGTCGGTTGATAAGCCTGTCCATATTGACAGATCATTTACACCAACAACAGAGTAATCTAATGTAGCAGCAAACGTATGAACCAAAATTTGTCCGGCCTGAATGGTATCTGTAATGGTTTCCGATACAGGAGTTCCATTATTAAGACTGTAGCTTACCGGGAAATTATTAATATCCAGCAAGCCTACATTCCCTATTACAACGGTAACAGGTGTAACGCTGCTGCCTTGGCAACTTGTATAGCTACCGGCAATAGGGCTGCTAGCTGATTCAATTGTTGCATCAAAATCGGGAGGGCAATTAAATGTACCAGGTAATTTTTTAATTGCAATAGCTCTTCTTCCATGATTTCCACCAACTGTATTTGCAGCAACGCTAAACCAGTCTTCCTTGGTTGAATCAGTTCCGCTAATAACATAGCTATTGGTTGCAGATGTTCCAATCACATCCATAAATTTATTTCCCAACTGATAAACAGTATAGCTTGTTGCACCGGTCACATTATCCCATTTCAAATTTACTTTATCGGCACAGGTATAATTAACAAACACATTTTGCGGTACGCCGATAATGGCAAAAACGGTATCGCTCACATCAATGTTTGAACCACGAGTAACACGAATTAATGCGGAACCTGTTACGGAATTAGGAACAGTCCAAGTATATTCATTCAGGTTTTGATTAATGGTTGTGCTGATGTTTGTCCAGCTACTGCCATTATTTGTTGAATAATCTAAAGTAAATACTCCTAATCCTTTTACTGCATCCCAACGAATCACCTCTTGCTCACCTGCCACAAAACCTTCTCCTCCTTGTGGATAAGTAACTGTAATAGCGGCTGTGCGGAATTCATAAACTATATAATATTTCTGAGGACCAAATGGTATGGAAAATCCATCCACATGAATGTTATAAGTCCCTTGAAAACCTGCAGCAATAGTGACCTGCTCTACATTATTAAGGCTGTCGATTCCCCTTACTGCAGGAGCCGAAAGTGTATTCACGAAAGGAGCAGGGTTTAATACCCATGGATTCCAGTTAAAGTTAATTGGATCTGATACTCGCATGTTGATGTTATTCACCAATTCTTTTGAAGCTAATGGTGTTCCTTCCGGATCCAGCCAATAGATCATTACACGGACTTCACTTACTCCCGAAGGAACAGTAATAGGATGTGTTTTTGACTGGCCCTGTGAAATACTGTCAACGATAAATCGCCCGTCTTCCAACGTCTTTAATGCGCGATAGGCGTTAATCCTTCCCCAACCATACGTATAATCGGGACCTGCATTGCCAAGATCTTCTGCGCCATTTAATATACATGCTTTAATCAAAGGGGATTCAGGATTGGTACCGCCATGTGATGCTTTATATGCTTGATAGAGTTGCGCGCAAACACCGGCAACACCAGGACATGCAGAAGAAGTTCCGTCAACATTTATTGTTTGATAGGTATTATTTGCATCAGTCGAACGCTGCCCCAAACCATAAGCAGTAATATCGGGTTTGATTCGACCATCACTTGCCGGTCCTCGGCTACTTAAATTTTCAATTGTATCCAATGAATTAACGCTACCTACAGTGATAACGTTTTTCCCTTGTTTGTATCCTCCTGTAATATTACCCCAACCTTGTCCTGCACCATAACCGCAATCAGTATTACCTGCATTCCCTGCAGAAAAAACAAAATTCAAAAAAGGATTTTGATGTGTAATCTGATCAGCGAGCTGCGTTTCTGTTGTGTATTGATTACATGCTGTCTGTGAAAAGCTGGTTGAAGTAATTACAATTCCTAAAGAGTCATAATTTTGTTGCGCATTAACGATGTGCGTATAATTCGTAATATCATACACATGCAAATCAGCTCCTGATGCCATACCTCGTACTGAGGGATCAAGATTTCCGGCACCGACACAAATACCACTGGTCATATCGCCATGACTAAGTCCTGGTGCTCCAACATAATTGGTTAATCTTCCGGTGAAATCAATATGAGGTCCAACATCACCATCATCACCAAGACCAATTGCCACTCCGGTTCCATCAAAATGGCGGCCAGTAGCATAATCGCTATTAATAACATTGGAGCGGTGGAGGCTTCTTCCTTTGGTATCATCAGGATAAGAAGTTACTCCGGCTGGTGTAATAAAATAAACCCATGGTTGCGTAGCCAGCTGCATTAATTCTGCATCAGGAACACGACATGATAACGTGTGATTGAGATTGTTTTCAGAAAGTTTTAAATAAGATTGACAGGCACTTGCAACAAATGCAGGTGAAATGTTTTGATAATATTGTATCACTACATCGGTAAATCCATTTACTGTTTTTGCATAAGCAGGTGCATCACTCAATAAATTAGTGTTCACCTTTTGAACGTCTGTCTGGCGTATCACCGCATGCACATTCAGCTGCTTCAATAAGTTTTTATCAAATGACTGTGGAATTGCAGTTACAAAAGTGTTGGATGGAATGTAGTTCATCAGCAATAATCCGCTTTGAAGGATTCTTTTCTTTTCAATGTCAGTAGGAATACTGTTGAATTGAATTAAGCGATAATAATAGCCATTCACTATTTCGCCGGATGTAACGGCCGATTCATTAATAAATGATTCGACATTAGCTGTTGGTTGCATTGTACCGCTGTGTAATAACAGACGATAATCATTTTGCGCTTGCGCTGTAAAAGCTGCAATACACCATACCATTAATAGTAATTTATTTCTCATAGATTGGTTGTTTTTAAGGGACGATGAAGATAGTTTATTCCTTTTAAGCGCCAAATGAAGGATCCAAGAGATTCTTCGAATAAGTCAAGCCTTTATCTTTCTTTATAAAGCCCACCAAAGGCCCTTTAGGCAAACTGTATGCACTACATTTGTTCCAATGTCGAAGCTCTATCTTGTTCCCACTCCTATTGGCAACCTGGAAGATATTACCCTCCGTGCAATACGTATTTTAAAAGAAGCCGATATCATTTTGGCGGAAGATACCAGGGTAACCAGCGTGCTGTTAAGGCATTATGATATCCCTAAAAAAATATGGGCCCACCACCAACATAATGAGCATGCTGCCGTTCAGGAAATCATTAAAAAGTTAAACGAAGGCCTTACCGTTGCATTGGTAAGTGATGCAGGGACTCCGGGTATCAGCGATCCGGGGTTTATATTGGTGCGTGAATGTGTAAAAGCAGGCATAACGGTAGATTGTCTGCCGGGGCCCACAGCCCTTATTCCAGCATTAGTG
>JANOXC010000029.1:0-6038 GCA_031418215.1 Bacteroidota bacterium | reverse complement strand
AATGAAATTGCTGAAAATTATTTTCGCTTTCATGTAAACAGCTATCCCAATCCATTTATATCCTCAGTTACTTTAGAATTTGATTTAGCGGAAACAAACAATATTTCCATTTCAATTTATAATTTGATCGGAAAAGAAGTAAAATCTTTTCCAACCAAAACTATTCCATCCGGAAAAAATAATATTAATCTTGTTTTATCCGAATTGAAGAACGGGATTTATTTCTGCAAAATAAAATCAAATGAAAATTTGAAAACAGTTAAACTGATTAAAAATTAAAACGATGAAAAAAAAACTATATACACTATTGCTTTTAAATATCTTTTCACTGAATTCATTTGCACAAGTTCCTTTAAAATTATGGGATACATTTTTTAACGGAGTACTAAACGGAAAGGACGAATCAAACCATGTACTTACCGATGCAACAGGAAATGTATTTGTAACAGGTATAAGTTTTCAAACTTTTAACGGTGGTAATTTCACAACCATAAAATACGATGCAAATGGAGCACAACTGTGGGCTGACCATTACACCAACACACAAGCAACCTATAATAATTACGGCAAGCGATTGGTGATAGATAAATGGCAAAATGTTTATGCAGTAGGTACAACAGCTTTGAACGATGGCGACCTTGCCATCTGCAAATACAACAGCACAGGAAAAATATGGAGTAAAAATTATGAGCCTTATTGGTTTACTACCTATGACGATTATGGCATCGACATGGATGTAGATTCATCAGGTAATTTTTATGCCATTGCAAGAGTTACCTCTCCAAGCGGAAATTTGTTTGACATGTACACAATTAAGTGTGATAGCAGCGGAACAAAAATATGGGATAACAATTACACGGGAGCAAGTGCCGATGATTACCCGGTGGCAATTGATGTGGCACCTGGTGGAACTGCTTATGCGCTCTTACAATCATTCAACTTTTTTGGCACAGCAACACAAGATATTACTACACTCCAGTTTTTAAGCGGTGGAGTTCAAAATTGGTTTTCAAAATATAATGGTTCCGGAAACGCAGATGATTATCCAACTTCTATAAAAGTAGATGCAGCCGAAAATCAATATGTGTGCGGCACTGCTGATGCAGGTGCAAACAATGATATGGTTGCTATGAAACAAAATATTTATGGCACACGCCTGTGGGTTACAACATACAATGGCTCAGCAAATGGAAATGACACCGCAATTTCCACAACATGGTTGCCAAACGGCTTTGTAGTAGTAACAGGCCAATGCAAAGAACTATACAACAGCACAACCATTGATGCCTTTGTAACAATGGTTATTGACAGCGGCACAATTGTGTGGACAAATAAATTCTACGGCACCTATAGTTTGGGTGCAGCACCTTCGCAAATGATAACCGATATACAAGGAAATATTTACATCTGTGGTTCTGAAAACTTACTTGGAGGAACAAAAAACGGATGTATCATTAAATACGATAGCAACGGAAATTTGCTTTGGAACATTTCTTACGATGGAGGCGGAAATCTCAATGATAAATTTAATGCTATCACATTAGATAGCAACAATGACATTATTGTAACAGGGCAAACATTCACTACCGCCATCAATGCAAATTATGTAACCGTAAAATATGGCAATAGCACAACAGGTATAAATGAAAGTAGTTTTATCTCAAACATAACCATCTATCCCAACCCTACAAATACTTCTGCAACCATTTTATTCAATTTACTAAAAGTAGAAAACATTTCCATTTCAATAGTTAATATGCTTGGCAGAGAAATAAAAAACACAACAACAAATAATCTCCAATCGGGCAACAACAAAATCAATCTTGATATATCAGATTTAAACAACGGAATTTATTTTGTTCGCATCAACAACAAGAAAGGTTTTGTAAATAAATTGGTTATTGAAAAATAATATTTAAGTCATTCATTGCCTTGCCGATGCTAACCCACAAAAGCATACACAATTTAATGCCCCACAAAAAACCAACTGTACAACTAAAGCTTTAATTACAATATGCTTTTCTCCCTCGCAAATAAATTAAAAAATAAAAAACTTCCCCACACAAAAAAATAAAACTTCGCAATCGCACGATCGATCGCATGAACATCTAAGAAACAACCATTGTGCGAGCCTCAAAAATTAGTTCCTTGAACGAACAGCAGCACATGAAGGTAACATAAATATTAAAGAAATTTTCTAAAACAGGGCTTTGTTCGGTTATCAAACTGTTGAGCTTTTAATTACATTTGTGGGTAATCAAACAGTTGTGCAAGTAATCCCTGCTTTAAAAAACTTCTTAACGCTCATACGCGTTTTCCCTTCTTCGTTATGCGTCATGCTTGGGCTACCATTGATTTTCAAATTAGTAAGAAAAAATAAATTTGCATAATGAGAAAAGTAAAATCAGAAAATATTAAACTTCAATTTAAACTAAAATGAATATGAAAAACAAATACACCTTCATTGCAGCAGTACTTATTTCAATCAGTAACTTGTTGCCAGCCCTTTCCATAGCTCAAAAAATTTCAGCAGGTGCAAGACAATCTCTTTCCGTTTGCACCGATGGAACGGTAAGGGCTTGGGGGCAAGGCACCTACGGTCAGCTTGGAAATGGCACCAATACCGATAGCGAAACACCTGTGCAGGTAAGTTTACTCACGAATGTTTCCATAGTTGCAGCTGGATCAGATCATTCCATGGCCCTTAAAAATGACGGAACGGTTTGGTGCTTTGGCGATAACAGCTATGGTGAGCTGGGTGACGGTACAAATACCAATAGCAATGTTCCGTTGCAAGCAATTTCGCTTACAGGTATTACTGCCATTGCTGCAAATTATCATTCTCTTGCACTCAAAAGCGATGGAACTGTTTGGTCCTTTGGAGAAGGAGGTAGTGGTCAACTTGGTTATGGAACAAATACTGACAGTAGTATTGCAGTTCAAGTAAGTTCTCTCACTGCCATCACAGCAGTGGCTGCCGGAGATTATTTTTCCCTTGCTGTTAAAAATGATGGAACTATTTGGACATGGGGAAAAAATAGCAATGGTCAGCTTGGAAACGGAACCAATACTGGTAGTAATGTCCCTGTTCAGGTAAACTCCCTTACAGGAATAATTGGTGTCGCAGGTGGAGGTAATTTTTCACTTGGGTTGAAAAATGACAGCACGGTATGGAGTTGGGGGGGCAATTCAAGCGGACAACTTGGTAATGGAACCAACACAGCCAGCAATGTTCCAGTGCAGGTAAGTGGTTTAACAGGAATCACGGCTATTTCAGCAGGCCAAAAACATGGCGTTGCTTTGAGAAATGATGGTACAGTTTGGACCTGGGGAGGGAATTTATTTAGTCAATTAGGTGATGGAACCAATACCGACAGTAATGTTCCTGTGCAGGTAAGTTCTATCACAGGAGTAATTGGCATTGATGCAGGGATTAATTTTCATACCGTTGCTTTAAAAAATGACAGCACTGTTTGGGCATGGGGATCAGGCCATCTTGGAAGTACAACCATCTTCAATAGCAATGTTCCTATTCAAGTAACTGCTTTGTGCGCTGTTTCAACTTTAGCAGAGGAAATTGCAACTCCAATAAGCATTTTTGGTTATCCAAATCCATTCACAAACTATATCTACATTAAAGAAACTAATGATAAAGGTGATATTGTAATAATTGATTTAATGGGAAATGAAATTCTAAAGCAGCACGTTACTTCAGGTGAAACTACAATCAATACCACAAATATTTCTTCCGGAGTTTATTTGTTGACTTATAGAAATGAAAAGAAATCTGCGAACATTAAATTGATAAAACACTAACCAACAGTAGCACGAACGCAAAACATAAGATTAAATGAAATAATATAAAAAGGGCTTTGTTCGGTAATCAAAAAGTTGAGCTTCTAAGACAGTTCAGTATCGCGTTGCATTACAGTTAACAGTGCCGGAACTTATTCGGTAACAGTGATCAAAAACGGATGTTCCGCCACATGCAGTCAAATTATTACTTCATGCACTGCACCATCCTGTAGCATTATAGGTACAACAGTTTGTGGCTTGGGTGGAACTACTTCGATATGCGGACCATCAGGTACAGGCTACACCTATTTGTGGAATAATGGTTCGACTTCAAAATGCAGAACGGTATTTGCGGGAGCCTATACAGTAACCGTTACTAATTCAGGCGGATGCTCCAGCTCGTGCAGTGTAAATGTATCGGCACACAGAATGATGCAAACAGATGCAACTGAAGAAAATGATAATTTGCAGGTAACAGCATACCCGAATCCGTTCAGTAATTCAGCTACTATTGAATTCCATAATCCCGGTGAGGAGTCGCATATTGTAGTTGAGCTTTACAGCTTAGCCGGAAACAAAATTGCTACCCTGTTTGACAGGAATGTCAGTCAAGATGTGTCATACAAAGTCGAAGTAAATGCCGAAAATCTTTTGAAAGGTATTTATATCTATAGAATCGCAAATGGCGATAAGGTTATCAATAGAAAACTAATCTTGATAAAATAATTTTTAATAACAATTACTGGAACTGCCCTCGGTAATGGGGGCAGTTATTTTACTACCTGTCAGGAAGTTTTTGGTTCTAAAATAAATAGGATGAATTACGGTTTGCCTATAAAAAAGAATATACTAGTAATCCAAAATCCCTCTCTGGCCCACCCCAATTGCTATCGGGACTTAGTGCGCAGCTTTTGTAAAGCCAGATTTGTGCCTTGAAATCAATTGTGCAGGTATTGTTGAATACAATTAACCTTGAAGATGAGTTTTTCTACAATCATTTTTTTTATCATTATGTTTATCGAATGATTTAATGTCCCCCTGAATATTCGGGGTTCCGGTGAAAGGAATTGAATTCAAAAAGTAATAGAAAATATTTGGACAATAACATGGCAGCGAGCTCAACATTTCCTTTGATTGAAATAAATTATCGAATGAAATATTTAAGAATACTCAAGCTATCAATGCATTTTGTGTTCATTGGCGTCTATTTCTATTATAGATTATATTTTAAGTATGATTCTTTGATTTTATGTGCTTTCGCAATAATTGTCTTTTACACTTGGGTTATATTACTTAGGTTTGGAAATAGATTTTCGGTAATTGGAGAATTGCAATTCACTGAAACGGAAATAGAAATTAAGAATACAACTCATCAAATAATCAATATTGCAGCTATTTCAAAAATATCATTCAGGAAAAACGGATATAATCTTCTATTCTGTTTTCACTACAAGAAGAACGAATAGGTGCTATCTAATTAAAAAATATTTTGAATCCTATGTCTATCCTTAATACGCCATACAATGAAAATATTTTATAAGTTTGTTTTTGCACGAACTGACGTTAGCTGCAATGGTTGGAGACACTGCAAACTTGAAACTAACTGCAAGAAACGAACAGACAACACAATAAAATAATAATTCAACATAACGACTAAAATAAATTCAATGGAAAACAAACAAGACAAACCTAAAATTCTTAAAAGTAAGTATATCCCTACTTCCGAATTTTATAGCCAAATAATTGATAGCCTACAAGACTATTCAATTTTTACATTGGACAAAGAATTTATAATTAACAGTTGGAGTGCTGGTTCGATAAAAATATTTGGTTACGAAACGGAGGAAGTTATTGGACAACAATTTGATTTAATATTTACAGAAGAAGACATAAAAAATGGCATTCCGAAAAAAGAAATTGAAACAGCATTAAAAGAAGGTAGAGCAACAGATAATAGATGGCACATTGCTAAAGACAAGAGCCTGTTTTATGCTTATGGCTTGGTTTTTCCACTCACTGGTTTAGATGGCGAGATGTTGGGTTATGTAAAAATTTTACGGGACTTAACAGAAAGGAAACAATCAGAAGATGCTATAAAAAAATATGTCAAAGAATTAGAAGAACTAAATACACATAAAGAGAGTGTTCTTGCCATACTTTCACACGACTTAAGAAGCCCTCTTTCATCTATTATTGGAACAGCAAAATATTTGAAAGAAAATTTTCATAAAATGAAACCGGAT
>JANOXC010000028.1:0-7791 GCA_031418215.1 Bacteroidota bacterium | reverse complement strand
TGCGTCAACGAAGGTTTATAACGGGGGTCATAAAACATCTGTTGCCATACAGTTTCTGTTACTGCGTAATTTACATCATTGCCTATAAAATCCATCAGTTCAAAAGGGCCCATACGGAACCCGCCTATTTCTTTCA
The DNA here is from genome assembly GCA_031418215.1 of Bacteroidota bacterium. Lineage (GTDB taxonomy): Bacteria > Bacteroidota > Bacteroidia > AKYH767-A > OLB10 > JANOXC01. The sequence continues at coordinate 7,655 of JANOXC010000028.1, read as the reverse complement.
TGGCTAAATCAATCGTTGAAAAATCAGCAATTTGCTCCTCATAAACCTTAATGGCTTCGCTGTAAAAAGGTCTTGCTATTCTATTTACAATAAAACCCGGAGTGTCTTTTGCAATAACTGTAACCTTTCCCCAACTATCTATCAATGCTTTTGCAAACGCTGTTATGCTTTCATCAGTAACTAATCCCGGTATAATTTCTACCAATGGCATTATAGGTGCAGGATTAAAGAAATGAATACCGATCAAACGTGAAGGATTTGTACATTTTCCGGCAATGGAAGTAATTGATATCGATGAAGTATTAGAAGCCAGTATGCACTCTTTGGCGACTATCATTTCAATTTCCCTGAATAGTTGTTGCTTAATTTCAATTTTTTCAACAATCGCTTCAATTATAATCCCACACTTTGAAAAACTCATCAACGAGCTGGAATAAGTGGTTCTTTCTAAAACTCTGTCAGCCACTTCCCTATTGATCTTTTGTTTTTCAATTAAAATACTTAGCCTATGCGACAAATCAAGTTTCGATTTTTGCAATGCTGCTTCATTGTTGTCATATAACACAACAGCATGACCATAGGTTGCAGCAATCTGCGCAATACCGCTTCCCATTGCTCCTGAACCAGCAATACCAACAATTATTTTTTCTTTGCTCATACTTAATTTTCCAGATCCGAAAATATTTAATTGTAAATCAATATGCCTTAATTCAACTTCCCTTGAACACTGGTTTTCGTTTCTCAAGAAAAGCATTTACCCCTTCCTTGTAATCATTAGTTGCTGCTGCTTGAACCTGTGCCTTAGCTTCTTCTTCCAATTGTTTATCGTAAGAATTTAAAAAACTCTGATTCAACAATCGCTTAGTCATACCTAATACTTTAGTTGGCATAGCTGCAATTTGAATTGCTAACTCCAATCCTTTACTATATAACTCTGCATTATCAAAAATTTTGTATAACATGCCAAACGATAATGCATCCTGTGCTGTCAGCTTATCACCTGTCATCATCAATGCTGAAGCTCTCTGATAGCCTATAAGACGAGGAAGAAAAAATGTGCCTCCACTATCAGGAATCAATCCTATTTTACTGAAAGCCTGAATAAAAGTAGCAGTATCTGAACCTATGACAATATCACAAGCCAATGCAATATTTGCACCTGCTCCAGCCGCAACTCCATTCACGCCGCAAAGAACCGGTTTTTCAATTTCACGAATCCTTTTAATTATGGGATTATAATGGGCCGTAACAATTTCATTAATTCCAGGGCCATTAGGATCAATAGCCTCCGCTAAATCTTGCCCGGCACAAAAAGCCTTTCCTTCACCTGTTATATATATTGCCCTTACTTTTTCATCTGCAGCAGCATCATCGAGGAATTTTTGCAGCAGAAGTGCCATTTCACGGTTAAAGCTGTTGAACTTATCAGGTCTGTTTAATTTCAGGATTACAACAGTACCATTGGTTTCTCTGAGAATGGTCGACATAATTAGTAATTATTGAACTGGTGCAAAGTAATAAAATTCAAGGGCAATTAATGACATTTGAAATGTTCAAAAGGCTGATGACAATGATTGCAAAAATGCAAGGACTTACACGCTGTTGAACCAAACTGACTTGTTAACTTTGTTTCTAAAGAATTGCAAAATGGGCATTGGACAAGCGATTTATCCTTCAACATTGGCAAAATATGCGAAGCTGTTAATTTAGGGGGTGGTGCAATCCCATAATCTTTGAGTCGTTGTTTGGTTTCTTCACTCAGCCAATCTGTTGTCCATGCCGGTTTATAAATCAATTTAATCTCAATCTTATCAACACCTTCTGCAGTCAACTTTGCAATTATTTGTTCTTCCATGGCCTTTAATGCCGGGCAACCGCTATAAGTTGGCGTCATTGTTATTACAACCTTATCTTCTTGAATTAATATCCCTCGAACCACACCTAACTCGACAATACTAATTACAGGAACTTCAGGATCAGGAATCTCATTTAGGGTTTTCCAAAGAAGACTTTCGGTAATTTGCATTTTATTTATGTTATTGTGGAAGTTTTCCTGTTAAAATCATGTAACTACTCAATCAAAAACACTTACCACTTTGCTCCTGGGTATGCCCGTTGCAAAAATTGCATTTCAGCTAATAGAAATCCTAAGTTCTCAGTATGAATCCCTTTAATTCCACCTTTGGATTTATATATATTGTCGCCTGGTCTTTTTAGTGTTGCTTTTGAAATGACCTCATTTACCAATTGATCCCATTCAGCACGTAAATTTTTTAAATCAAAAGCAATACCTTGCTTAATAAGTACTTCATTCACTTCATCCATTTCAAAAAGTTCATCCGTATAAGACCACAATTCATCCAAAGCCTGTTGAATTTTTTGATGGCTTTCCGTTGTTCCATCTCCTAACCTTATCACCCAGTCAGCAGAATGGCGATAATGATAAATTATTTCTTTCAGTGACTTTTCCGCAAGGCCGCTGATCGTCTCATCTTTGCTATTTACCAACTTGCTGAAATTCAAATAGGCAAACACGCTATATAAAAATGATCGCATCATGGTAAATGCGAAATCGCCATTGGGTTGTTCTACAAGCATACAATTTACAAACTCACGAGCGTCCCTTAAATAAGCTAGGTCATCTTCAGTTCTTCCTTTACCTTCCAATTTTGCTGCATAGGATAAAAAACCGCGTGACTGTCCAATTAAATCAAGCGCCATATTGCTCATGGCAATATCTTCTTCCAGCACAGGGCCATGTCCGCACCATTCTGATAAACGATGCCCCAGGATTAACGAATTATCACCCAATCTTAGGCAATATGATTTTAAACTATCAGTATTTATCATTTATTAATCAATCAAATTAAATTTACACTACAACTAATCATTACTTATCTGCTTAATACCTGCAGGCGTTTTGTAGAAGTTCGATGACCGGTATACTTTGTCATTTGAAGGATCAAAAAACGGACCTGCATCTTCAGGAGAAGAAGCTACAATGGCTGCACTTGGCACTACCCAGATACTAATTGCTTCATTCCGTCTGCTGTATACATCACGCGCATTAAGTAATGCCATCTCGGAATCCGTTGCGTGCACGCTTCCGGCATGTTCATGCGCTGCTCCATCCTTTTTTTGCGTAAAGACTTCCCATGTTAATCCCTGATCAATATTATTTTCTGTCATAGTTTAAATGTTTAAAGCAACAAAGTTAATTTTAATCAAAAAAAAGCCTGCATAAATGCTGATTTCCACTGCACAAATTTAAATGATTGTTATCAGTAAATCCTCAAAATACGCCCCTATATAATCGCTTTATGAATTTCAATCAGGGATTAAATACTGCCGTGCAAATAAAAGTTCAAAAACACACTTACTCGAATAAACCACCACTATATAGAAAAGTCCTGTGCCGTTTTGTAAACTATTTAAATTCATAGAAGTTAATCCATCAGGCAAAAGCACCTCAAATTAATTACTTGTTTGTTTCCGATTATAAGCAACTGCAGCTTCTCTCACCCATTTCCCATTTTCATGCGCCTCAGTCCGCTGTTTCATGCGGAGTTTGTTACAAGGACCATTTCCACTGATTACCTGGTTGAACTCTTCCCAGTTGATTTCGCCATAATCATAATGCTTAGTTGCTGAATTGTATTTCAACTGATCATCTGGTATTTTTATTCCGATTGCTTCTGCTTGAGGAACGGTTCGATCAATAAACCGTTGCCTCAGTTCATCATTGCTGTATAATTTAACCTTCCATCTTAACAGGTCGGCACTGTTTGGAGAATGACCATCACTTGGACCAAACATCATAAGTGAAGGCCACCAAAAACGGTTAATAGCATCTTGGGCCATTTGCTGTTGAGCTTCGGTTCCTTGCATTAAGATAGCGATAATCTGGTAACCTTGCTTACTATGAAAATTCTCTTCTTTGCAGATACGAACCATTGCACGAGCATAAGGTCCATAAGAACATTTAGCCAATGCTGTTTGATTCACAATTGCTGCCCCGTCTACTAACCAACCTATGGCGCCGATATCGGCCCATGTTAATGTTGGATAATTAAATATGCTGGAATACTTCGCTTTACCTTCCAACAACTGATTATACATCTCCGAACGGTCCATGCCTAATGTCTCAGCACCACTATAAATATACAAACCATGACCTGCTTCATCCTGTACTTTGGCAATCAGGGCAACCTTACGCATCAGACTGGGTGCTCTGGTAATCCAATTCCCTTCAGGTAACATGCCCACCACTTCTGAGTGTGCATGTTGGCTCATCATTCTTAATAATTGCTTCCTGTATTTATCAGGCATCCAATCCTTAGGTTCAATGGTTTTTCCTGAAGCAATTTTAGCTTCGAATGAAGCTTCCAGTTTAGAAGTTTCAACGTTTGTATCTGTGCTGATCATAGGGTGTAAAGTTAGTCAATTTGTTAATTTCCAAGTTGGATAATTGTTTTTATGCATCAACATAAATAAGGAATCACGTTAATTCGTAAAGGTGCTTTCTTATTTTTGCAGGAAACTGAAAAAACATGTGCAGGATGCTTGCCAAGGTTAGTGTAAAGCCAACCAATATTATGAATGAATTGGAACAGTGCCCTAATTCCTTATTGTGGTTGGCAACCAATGGTCGAAAATCACATGATCCTGATGTTAGAGGCAGGCATGACGATGGTTGTGGAATGGCTTATATTGATTTGAATGGTGAAATGAAATCAACCCGACATGGAAAAGCAGATTTCTGGAGTACTGAATACCGCGAATTTGCAGAAAAGTCTCAATCAAAATTATACATCGCACATAACCGTTTTGCCAGTTCAGGGCTTAACACATTGGTAAACGGAGCACATCCATTTTTAACACAAAAATTCGGAGAAAAACTGGCCTTTTGCCACAATGGAGCTGTAAACTCTTATATGGCTGAAGCAAATTCCCGTCATACCAGCGACAGTGAAATCCTTATGGAGAAACTGGTGGAACCTTTAACAGAATTGTCAACTAACGCTGTTGCAAAAAGCATTTCTAAAATTGCAACGCTAACCGATTTCAGTTCTTTATGCGGGTTTTTACTTTCGAAAACCGAATTATATATATGGCGGATTTTTAATGAAACCAATACTGTAGATTTTGATAAACTTAGCCGCTATTTCACTTTATATATCAGTATAAGAGAGACGAATATCCTTATTGCCAGTGAACCGCTAGATAATGAAAACTGGCAGCTGATACCAAATTATCAAATGATGACTTTCACTCCAGGCAAGGATGAAATTTCAATAATGACTGTTGCTTTGAGAAATTAATGCTGATTGTCTGTTTTATGACAGTTAAAATCGGCGTTTAGACTGATAAATCCAGCAGGTTGTCTAAAACTTTTACAAGGTAATTAATGATATTTTATATTCGTGCCTGACAAAACTATTGCCTTTCACAAATTACATCTTAATGAAAAAAATCATTCTTATTACTATTTTCCTTTTTCGAATAAATTTACTTTTCTCCCAGAATACGATTAAAATTTCGGGTTTGGTTACCGATGAAAATAAGATTCCATTGGTTGGTGCAACCGTACTTCTACTCAATGAAGCCGACACATCTCTTGCCAAAGCGAATGTAACTGATGACAAAGGAATGTTTATTTTTAATGATGTAAAAAAGGGAAATTACAGGACTAAATCTACAATGATTGGTTTTGAACCGCATTGGTCACTTATTTTAGGTAAAGATCAAACTTCCGAAGTTGTGCTTCAAACAGCTGTGCTCATTTCTGTATCAACTTCATTAAAAGAAGTAAGCATTTCAGGAATAAAGCCAATGATAGAAGTTAAGCCGGACAAAACCATATTTAATGTAGAAAACAGTCTTAACTCAACTGGGAGCACCGTGTATGAGTTGCTGCAAAAATCACCAGGTGTTGTGGTAGATCAGAATGACAATATTTTTCTAAAAGGTCGTGGAGGTGTAAGGGTTCAGATTGATGGTAAAGAATCAAAATTGACCATGAATGAGCTTGCAGATCTTTTAAAAGTTATGCAATCTTCCGATGTAACCGCTATAGAGTTAATCTCCAATCCTTCGTCTAAATACGATGCTGCAGGGACAGGCGGAATAATTAACATCAAGCTTAAAAAAAATACAAATTTCGGGACAAATGGAAGTTTAACAACAAGCTATGCTGTTGGGCTGTATTCAAAGTATAATACTTCTCTAACTGTAAATCACAGAGAAAACCGCTTTAATGCGTATGGGACTTATAGCGACAATTGGGGTAAAAAACGCAGCTATATTAATACTGACCGCATACAAAATGGTCTCGAATATGATCAAGAAAGTGTTACTATTCGTGATGGATTAAATCAAAATTATAAGGCCGGCATTGATTTTTATGTTCATCCTAAACATACCTTAGGCATACTTGTTAACGGGACCTACAGTGATTACACCCGAACAACAGAAAGCAGCACTGTTATAAGTAACCCAAATGGAAATGAGATCAACAGTATCCTTACAGCACAAACAAAAAATGACGGACTACTCAACAACTTTAATATTGATGGTAATTATCATTTCGCTGACACCCTATCAAATGTATTAGATGTTGATTTGTTTTATGGTCATTATTACAGCAACGGCGATATCTACCAGTCAAATACATATTCATATCCAGTAGGTGATGAAGATGCATTCTACAACAAAAATCTTACCCCAACCACTATAACAATTTATACGGGAACAGTCGATTTCAGCCAGAATTTATTAAAGGGAAAACTCGGTTATGGCTATAAATTAGGCATTGTAAATACCGACAATACATTTGATTTCTATAATATTTATAATGATGTGCAAAGTCTTGACACCAATCGGAGCAATCAATTCAATTATAATGAGACAATAAATGCAGGATATGTAAACTATCAAAGGTCAGTTAATAAAGTTGATTTTCAGTTGGGACTAAGAACTGAATACACAGTAAGTGAAGGAGACTTGAACAGTCTGATAAATATAAATGACAATAATGATAAAAGAAATTACCTAGATTTTTTTCCAAGTGCAGGCATTACATACAATTTGAATCAAAAAAATGTATTTAGTTTTATTTACAGCAGCCGTATTGACAGGCCCAATTACCAGGAATTAAATCCATTTGAATTTAAATTAGATGAACTCACTTACAGGAAAGGAAACCCTTTTCTTAATCCTCAATATACTCAAAAAATTGAACTCTCACACACTTATAATTATGCTTTAACTACTTCAGTTGGTTATAGCAATACAAGTGATTATATTGCACAAATCACGGATACAACTGAAGGTAATAAAAGTTTTCTTACCCCTAAAAACCTTGCAAATGAAGAAGTGCTGAGCCTTGATTTAAGTATTTCGCAACAATTCAAGAAATGGTGGGGGATATATGCAAATGCGGGAATTAAAGAACAGCATTACATAGCCGATTTCGGGAATGGAAGAAAAATTGATGAAGCAGTAGTTTCATACAATTTATCATTAGTGTCCGGTTAAAATTTCTAAAATCTTCATAATGCATTGGTTATTAATAAAATACATGAGTATAATTTTTTTTCGATTTCATTTGTGGACTAAAAACTCCATAAATGAATCAGGGCCAAATAGTTCTTTCC
>JANOXC010000027.1:0-20247 GCA_031418215.1 Bacteroidota bacterium | reverse complement strand
TGCAATTTATATTGAGCAGGCAGCTAATAATATTCCCGGTACAATTATTAAATGTGTTGGAAAAGAACGGATAGCTCAAGCTTTTAGGTTATACCAACGGTGCTCATTTGAACAAAAAGACTTTATCCGGCTTAAACTACCTATGCCAATTGATGAAATAAAAAGTGAGATACAATGTGTCGCCGCTTTTAATAAATTGACTAATGATGTTCACAAGAACTGCTTTTTATATTCCAGAATTTACATTCCCATCAAGACCTATTATAAACTCAGCTTTCATTCCAATTTGTCAATGCATATTTTTCAGCATGATTGGAGGGGTAAATGGTGGATGGAACTATTACGCTGGATTTGCGCATTGATTCACGTTTCCTTATTCGCATTTTTTTTCTTGCAGCTATTTTTTAAGAAAGATGCTTTATCATTTTTACTCTTCTTCGTGCCGATGATTTATTTGTTTTACTTATGTTTCATTACTATCATTGTTGAAGAGCGTTATACATTGCCCTTATTGCCGATTCTTGTTTTGGGAATTACCAGAGTAATTGATGCATTTTCACGTTCTACTACCTATATGTCATTCAGCAGGAAACTATTTTAACCTATCCTGAATGTTTTTGGTGAGCATCATATTTAATGTGCTGAGTGAAATATATGGGATCATTTAAATAGGGCCCTAAAGAAGGACAACAATTTGAATGTCATTCAGCAGGAAACTATTTTAACCTATCCTGCATGTTTTTGGTGAGCATGAAATTTAATGTGCTGAGTGAAATATAAGGGGTCATTTAAATAGGTTCCTCCTGAAGGACAAAAAAGAGGATTATTTAATAAAATAATCAAAAACAATTTTAGCAATTAGTGCTGAAACTACAACAATATATATAATCCTGATAAAGGGACTTCCTTTTTTCAATGCTAAAGCAGATCCAAAATAGTTTCCGGCGATATTGCATACTGCTACTGGAATTGCAACTTCATACCGAACATCTCCATGCACAATGAAAAATGCCAACGCTCCAATGTTCGTTATACAATTAAAAACTTTTGTATGTGCTGCAGCGCTCAGGAAATCGAAGCCAAGCAAAGTAACAAATACAAACATGAGCATGCTCCCTGCCCCCGGACCAAAAAAACCATCATATAATCCGATCAAGCATGCGGCACATAACAAAATCCATTTCACCTTTTCAGGACTGATTGCCAAATGCGTATTGACAATCCCTGTTTGTTTATTTAGTGAAGTATAAATCAACATAACAATTAAAACAGCCACTACAATCGGTGCCATTTTATCCTTATCAAGATAACTTACCAATTGAGCGCCTAACAATGCACTGATGCCTGCTACGAATAAAGCAGGAAGAATTAATTTCCAGTCAACTTTAATTTTCCGCAGGTATTGAATGGTGGAAACAAAAGTCCCTGAGAATCCGCCCAATTTATTGGAACCCAATAGTTGTGCAATTGTAAAATGCGGCATCAAAATGAAATAAGCAGGCAACTGTATCAATCCTCCACCTCCTGCAATCGCGTCGACAAAACCAGCTGCAAATCCTAAAAAACAAAGTATTATCAGTGCTGTCATATTCAATGCGAATCTATGGAAATTTGAAACCAAAGGAAAGTAGTCCAAATTTCCTTAATTTTGAAAACAGCACCTTAGTTTCATTAAGGTTAAAATAACGAAAACGGCTTAACAAATATCCATGAAAACTAAAATAATTTCAGTCCTGCTTTTTTTTCAAATTATCAGTGCTAGTGCTGCAAGGATCGAAACTTTGACGGTTTGGAGTAAATCAATGAGTAAAAATATCCCGAATAATGTAATTGTTCCCGACCAATATTACATTGATAAAGGAAGATATCCTGTCTTGTATTTATTACATGGTGCAGGTGATAACTATCAAGGCTGGTTGCAAATCGCTTCTGAATTACCAAAATATGCTGATCAATATAAAATTATCATTGTCTGTCCTGATGGTGGTGAAACAAGTTGGTATTTTGACAGCCCTGTTGACCAAAAAATGCGTTATGAAACTTATACTTCCACTGAATTAATTAGTGCAATTGATCAGAAATACAGAACAAGAGCAAATAAATATGGGCGAGCAATTGGCGGTTTAAGCATGGGCGGACATGGGGCCTTTTTTCTTGCTTTTCGCCATCTTGATTTATTCGGAGCGGCGGGAAGCATCAGTGGTGCAATGGATATTCGCCCATTTCAGAATCAATGGGACTTAACGAAACGATTGGGGAATTACTCCATACACCAATCAAACTGGGATAATAATACGATTGTGAATATGGTCGCTTTGATACAGGGAAAATCATTACAACTCATTTTCGATTGCGGCACCAGCGATTTTTTTATAACCTACAACAGACAACTACATCAGGAATTGTTAAGAAGAAAAATTCCGCATGAATATGCTGAGCGACCGGGGGAGCACACAGCAGCATACTGGCATGATTCCATTAAAAATCAAATGCCTTTTTTTAACGCTTTTTTCACTAAAACAAAGTGAGTTAGGTGAAGCATTTATGTTAATTTGAATTAACAAACTATCTTTGACCCTAATAAAAACTATATATATCAAATGTCAAGTAAGAAAATAGCCATTATTGGCGGCGGAAATCTGGGAAGTGCCGTTGCAGAAGGTCTTGTTAAGAGCGGGTTTTGCAAACCACAGGATATTTACGTAACGAAACGAAATGTTTCATCACTTTCAGCACTTGCCAAAACAGGTGTAACAGTTACTGATGACAATGTCGCAGCGGTCAAGTTTGCTGATATCATCTTATTAGCAATAAAGCCATACCAGGTTGCAGAAGTTATTCATGGAATTAAAGCCCAATTGGATGAAAAAAGACATGTTCTTTGTTCCGTAGTTACAGGATTTCATATCGAACAGATCCATGCAATTGTTGGAAATAATTTTCCTGTGGTACGTGCCATGCCGAATACTGCCATAGCTATCGGTCAAAGCATGACCTGCCTCTGCACTTCTAATATGAATGCTGAACAAAATAAATATATAGAATCATTTTTTAATCAACTGGGAAAAGTTGCTTTTATCAATGAAAACCTGATGGATGCTGCCACTGTTTTAGGAGCTTGCGGTATTGCCTATGCACTTCGTTTCATAAGGGCCAATATACAAGGTGGAATTGAAATTGGATTTGATGCAGCAACTGCCACACTCATTGCTTCCCAAACAGTGAAAGGTGCAGCAGAACTATTAATTCAAACAGGTCATCATCCGGAACAAGAAATAGACAAGGTAACGACACCTAAAGGATGTACCATTGCAGGTTTGAATGAAATGGAACACCAGGGTTTTAGTTCTTCGTTGATTAAAGGAATTACTATTTCTTACCAGAAAATAGGTAAATAAATTTTATATGGTTTGTCATTAAAAAATAAAAAAATTATCGTATTATTTTTTTTTGCAAGTAGCTCTAGAAATGCTGATTGGAATAGCAGCAATAAAGGAATCAGGTTATTCTAAAATGTATTCATTTTTAATAAATAAAAAGCAACAGCAAGTAAAAGGAATATGTATTTGCCACTAACGATTTTGTCATAACTGTTTTTCAATTTATTTTATACTAACCAACTGCAAAATCGTTAATTTTACAAAATGGATGAGCAGGGATCAAAACCACCACGTCGTGTCCGTTATGCAGGCACACACCCAAAAACGTTTAAAGAAAAATACAAAGAGCTGCAACCCGAACAGTATTCAGCGGACGTTGAGAAAGTCATAAAACAAGGACGTACTCCCGCAGGAATGCATCTATCTATTTGTATTAAAGAAATAATGGAATTTCTCAAGATAGTTCCGGGACAAATTGGCCTCGATGCTACCTTGGGATATGGCGGCCACAGTCTGGAAATACTGAAATGTTTAACCCCCGGAGGTCAACTTTATGCCATTGATGTAGATCCAATTGAATTACCGCGAACTAAGGACAGATTGGAAAAGATGGGTTATGGTCCCGACGTTTTAGTAATCAAGAAGATGAACTTTTCCGATATAGATCAAATTGCTTCCGAAGTAGGGCCTTTAAATTTTGTATTGGCAGATCTTGGTGTTTCTTCTATGCAAATCGATAATCCGGAAAGAGGCTTTTCAATGAAAACTGAAGGCCCGTTAGACTTAAGGCTTAATCCCAAAAGTGGAACATCTGCTGCTACGCTTTTAAAAAATATTTCACAACAGCAATTGGAAAACCTACTCATTGAAAATGCCGATGAACCATATGCTGAATTTATTGCTAAAGCGATTATATATAATATCAAAAAAGGAAATCACATTTCAACAACAACACAGTTGAAAGAGATTATTACAGAAGCATTGGAATTTATTCCGCCGGCTGAACGCTTAGACCATATTAAGAAATCATGTCAGCGTTGTTTCCAGGCCTTGCGCATTGAAGTGAATAATGAGTTTGGTGTACTCGAAAAATTTCTGGAAAAACTGCCCTATGCCCTCGCTCCGGGCGGACGAGTTGCAATACTTTCATTTCATTCTGGAGAAGACAGGCGTGTGAAAAAATCTTTTCAATCACTTTTTCGTGAAGGTATTTACAGTGAAGTTTCACCCGCCCCAATACAACCATCTGCTCAAGAGTGCAATGATAATCCACGCGCCCGTTCAGCTAAATTACGTTGGGCAATAAAAGAAGAATAATGCTAAATCTCAACTAACACTTGCCGCTAATAAAAAAAGACCGTGTTAGGAAAACACGGTCTTTTCAATAAAGTTTAGCAATACTTATTCCTTAATAAATTTCACAACGTTGAATGAAGAGGAACTCCTTGCAGTAATAAAGTAAAGTCCGGCTTGCAATGATGACAAATCCATCATCACCTTATTTTCCCCATTTACCATTTTTTTCTCCATGGATAATACTTCTCTACCGGTGTTATCTTTTAAAGATAAAAGAACTGATTCATTTTGATTGGTATTGTAAACAAAATTTACCTGATCTATAGCAGGAACAGGATAAACATTTGTAATTCCAAATTCAGATTTACTTTGTTCATTCACACCTACTGTAGTCAAATGCCCGTAAACGAGGAAAGGAAATCCCTGAATGCTTCCGGTACCGGTGCCGGCAGTTGTGCTGGTATCTTTTGCAGGATTCCATAATCCATTTGCTGGCTGGTATTGAAGTCCATCACCTGTAGCAGTTATTCCGGCGCCCAAAGTTATTGGTGGTGCCCATGGACCTGAAGTTAGTGAACCACCCATCTGCCAAGATGCAAAGTAAGTGCCGGCTGCAAGAACAAGCCCCGGAGTAGCAACAATGGTACGCATTATTGGTCTTTGCGTATTGGTCAAATCTGTTTCTTGCGTTCTATATATTCCTGACCAATAAGTAGAAGTTAATGCATCCACTGCTGTATCACCAAAAATAATATTAGATCCTAATGCAGGCGATCCATCCCAGATTCCCAATCTAGCTTCGTTAATAGTAGAAACTAAAGTTGAATTTGTTTGGTATGCAAAAAACACCATTGAGTCAATAGTCCAACCTGCTATAGGAACAGTAAAATCATCTGCAACCTTAAACCCTCCGGTAATCGAATGGCCAAAACCATAAAGTGTGATACCGTCATGCATATTCGAGACGTCAGCACCGCCGGATCCCATGCCTGGGCTGTTTACTAAAGGTCCGTTATCAAATAATAAGGTCTGTGCGTTCATAAAACCATAAGAAAATATGGCTGCTACTAAGAGTAATGTTTTTTTCATAAGCGTTGATTTTAGTTTTGAACTGCCAAAGTATGGATAATTTTCCTTTTATTGCATAAGCTTGGCATTCAATTACTTATAAAAGTAAAAAATAAATTGTAACAAAAAACCCTTCGCAAACAAAAATTTGAAAAAGTAGAAATCTTAGCCGGTTCCCTATGATTATATCGGAATAAAAAATCAAAAAGACAACTTGTTATTGCGCTAATAGCTCAACAAAAATATCTCTATGCTAGAAATAACAATCAATAAAAATATAAATTTGTGAGTAATTGACTTTACGAGCATTATACGTAAATACATTTTAGATCATCCATAACACTGAATTGAAAAAAGCAATTATTTTTTTTCTGTTGCTCCTGATGATAATGCAATCAGGCAGTCTCCTGTTAATATTTGAAGTCAGACAATGTTTTGTGCAATATGAAATGCTGGAAATGATCAGTCGAAACAAAATCAAACATGAATCCTTTTTGCTGACCAATTCCGAATACAAAAAAGGAAGCGTTAACAATCATGAAATTTACATTGATGGAAAGCTTTATGATATCGTATCTAAAGTAAAAACAAAAAATAATATTCACTTAATCGCCATTCATGATAAGGAAGAAGAAAATACAATTAGTAATATTAAACTTGCCATTCACAATAACACAAATCAAAACACCGAACTCCCGAAATCAATTACCGGTTTAAACACCTTAATTTTTATTAATCAAGGGTACTTACAAGCTTATTTTTTTCTGCCATTTAAGACCCTAACTTATGCGAATTTTTGCGCAAGTACTTCTTCGCCTGTCATCGAAAACACTTCACCCCCACCCCGGATTAGTTAAACGGTTTTATTAATTTTTTCTTTTATGCTTCCATAGATGGAATTGCATGAAGTATCCGTTAACATTCTAATCCTTTTCCTTAATTAAATACATGAAAATTAAATATCCCATCATCCTGTTATTACCACTAATATATTCAATTTCAATTTTCGCACAGGTAATCCCATCCGACTCTACTGTTTTAAAAGCAATATCAATTGATGATATTACCATTTCAGCAAACAAAACACCGGAAACATTAAAGACTATTGCACAACAAGTTCAAGCAATTTCAGGTAAAGAAATTGCTTTTTCACAATCGCAAACTACTGCTGAGCTGGTGGCAAGTACAGGCAACATATTTTTACAAAAAAGCCAAATGGGTGGCGGCAGCCCGGTCATTCGAGGATTTGAGGCAAATAGAATTCTTCTTGTTGTCGACGGTGTGAGAATGAATAACATTATATATAGAGGTGGTCATTTGCAAAATATAGTGACAACCGACAATGCCATCCTTGACCGACTGGAAATTTTGTTTGGCCCATCCTCAACAATATATGGCAGCGACGCGCTGGGCGGCGTAATTAACCTCTATACAAAAAATCCGCTTTTTACCGGTGACGGACAAAAACAAAACCTAAAAGTAAATGCATTTTCACGTTATGGCAGCGTGAACAATGAATTCACAGGTCATGCTGATGTCAATATTGGTGGAACACAATTGGCCTCACTTACTTCTTTCACGTTCTCCTCTTTCAATGATTTAAAAGGCGGGGAAAACCAAAACCCATTTTATTCAACTTCCTATGGTGAGCGTCCTTATTATGTTGAAAGAATTAACGGAGCAGACTCACTCGTTAAAAACAGAGATCGCTATCTGCAAGTCCAAAGCGCATATACACAATATGATATATTACAAAAGTTTGCTTTCAAACAAAATGAACATATCATACATGGTTTGAATGTGCAATACTCCAACTCGACAGATGTCCCACGCTATGACAGACTTACCGATCCATCGGGAAACGGATTAAAATATGCAGCATGGTATTATGGGCCACAAATGAGAATATTGACCGCATATGATCTCAATATCAACAACGAAACTTCAACATTTCAAAAAATCCATGCAGTAATCAATTACCAAAATGTTGAAGAAAGTCGGCATACGCGAAAATTTGGAAAAGATAACCTCCAACACAGAAATGAAAAAGTAAATGTAATGGGTGCAAACATTGATTTGCAAAGGTTGTCAGGTAAGCACAATTTTCGTTTTGGATTAGATGCACAGTACAATACCTTGAAATCAACAGCGAATGAAGAAAACATTCAATCTAATGAAAGCAAGCCATTGGATACCAGATACCCGGATGGAGACAATAATATGACCAATGCAGCAATCTATTTTTCACACACCTGGAAGATAAATAAAGAGCTTACGCTAAATGATGGTTTACGTTTTGGCATAATAAAACTTCATTCCACATTTGTTGATACTACTTTTTTTCACTTCCCCTATTCATCTGCTGACCAAAGCAATCCTGTTTATTCTGGAAGTATTGGGTTGGTTCATACGCCAACTGATGATTTAAAAATGTCGCTCTTATTATCAACCGGTTTTCGCGCGCCAAATGTGGATGATTTGAGTAAAGTATTTGAGTCAGCTCGGGGGGCATTGATTGTTCCCAATAGCGATTTAAAACCTGAAAAAACTATTAACACAGAAATTGGCATCACGAAATTTTTCAACAAGAAAGCCAGTTGGGAAAACAATGTTTATTACACACAGTTTTTCGATGCAATTGTTACAGATGAATTCAAATACAATGGTCAGGATTCCATTTTATACGATGGGACAGTCAGCAAGGTTTTTGCCAATCAAAACAAAGGCAGGGCTTATATCTTTGGATATTCATCAACTGCAAAATGGCAATGCACCGATAACTTGCTTGCCTCAATTAACATGAATTACACTTATGGCCGTATTAAAACCGATAGCAGCGATGCTCCACTCGACCATATTCCGCCGTTCATGATGCGGTTACAACTTTCCTATGTAAAAAACCATTTCAGAACTGATTTCATTGTGAACTACAATGGATGGAAAAAACTGAAAGATTACTATTTAAACGGAGAGGATAATGAACAATATGCAACTGCCGACGGCATGCCGGCATGGTTTAAAATAGATCTTCGCGCCTCCTACCAGGTACATCCATTGATCACCTTGCAGGCCGGTATTGATAATGTTTTCGACACCCAATACCGGACTTTTGCAAGCGGAATAAATGCACCCGGCAGAAATGTTTTCTTCGCGTTAAGGTTTAATTATTAATTTTAATATCCACAATTTGAAATCCGGGAATCTAATTACAATAATTTCTATTATCATAGATTAACGGATTTCATTGTAGGTCTTTGAGTAAAGTCCTATTTTTATGTAATTTAGTACTCAGCAAAAACAATTATTTCAATATTTATACATATGCTTAAAAGTCTCTTTAACAAGTACGATAGTCAGGAAATTATTGATCGTATTAATCGATTAAATCCTAATTCAGAATACCAATGGGGAAAAATGAATGCTGCACAAATGTTAACCCATGCACAACGTCCATTTAAAGTCGCCTTTGAAGAATTAAAATTAAAGCGAGGTTTGATAGGAATTCTATTTGGGGGAATGGTAAAGAAAAAATTACTGGGAGAATCACCATTTTCAAGAAATTCGCCAACAGCTAAACATTTTCTTGTCCATGATAGTCGGGATTTCGAAACAGAAAAAAAGAACTTAATCAGCATCATTCAACGATTTGAAAAAAGCGAAAGTTCCATCACAAAAGAAGATCATCCATTTTTTGGGAAAATGACACCACATGAATGGGATGTTTTGATGTGGAAACATCTTGATCATCATCTTCGGCAATTTGGGGTATAGTTAAAATAGGCAGTAAGCAGTAGGCAGTAGGCAGTAGGCAGTAGGCAGTAGACAGTAGGCAGTAGGCAGTAGGCAGTAGGCAGTAGGCAGTAGGCAGTTTAAGATAAAAATTAAAATATTAAATCCAATTACTCGATACATAATACTAAATACCAAATATTAAACTATGGCTGATTTTTTTTCTACTCAATCATCTATTTATGCTAAGAACAGGCCTACTTATCCTGATGAATTGTTTTTGTTATTAAAAAACCTTTGCCATGAACACCAATTAGCATGGGATGTGGCAACAGGAAATGGACAGTGTGCTATCTCCCTTTCTGATTTTTTTACGAATGTTTATGCAACGGATCTGAGTGAAGAACAAATTTCCAATAGTTTCAAAAGACAGAACATTCAATATAAAGTGGAGCATGCAGAAAAATCTTCCTTGAAGAATGAGTCTGCAGACCTGATTACTGTTGCAACTGCAATACATTGGTTTGATATTCCTGCGTTTTACAAAGAAGTTCATCGTGTTTTAAAGCCGGGTGGAATTCTTGCTGCATGGGGATATGGTGGTTGCTCCGTTACAAAAGAAATTGATGTACTAATCGATCACTTTTCTTTTGAGACGTTAAAATCTTACTGGCCGTGGCAAACCAGGCTCAACTGGGAGCATAAATACAAAACGCTTCCTTTTCCCTATGAGCTGATTGAAACACCCGTATTTAAGGCTTCAGCGCATCAGAATTTAAAAGAATTCATTGCTTATATGAATAGCTGGAGTGCAGTTCAGGTATATATAAAACAGCATGGCAATAATCCTGTGGATACCATTACCAATGAACTTACTCATTTATGGGTAGATGAATCTATTGCAAGAAAAGTTAGCTGGGAATTATTTATGAAATGCGGAAGAAAACCTTAATATATATCATTTAAACAACACTTCCCTGAGTGATGAATGCCCTGCCCTGCTCTAATGCTTTTTTCAACCCTGCAATATTTTTACCACCGGCAGTTGCATAAAATGGCTGACCACCACCACCACCTTGAATTTCTTTTGCAAGTGTTCTGATGATATTGGTGGCATTGAGATTTTTCTCAGTAACTAAATTGTCGGAGATGATTAAGGAGAGGTGTGGTTTTTCTTCTAATTCGGTGCCAATTAATAAAAATAAATTATCCACTTGGTTTTTTAAATCAAAAGAAAGGTTTTTAATCAAATCAGCAGATGGCAATTCAATTTGTTCAGCAATGATATTAACTCCATTGACGAGGGTAATTTTCTGCAACAATGATTTTTTTATTTGTCCAGCCTTTTCATGCATCATTCTTTCCAACTGATGCCTCAGGTTACTGTTTTCTTCCATCAGTGTTGTTAATCCTTGCACAACATCTTTAGGCTGCTTCAATAGTTCCTTCACCTTCTCCAAGTCAGACAGTTGATTATTCAACCATGCCTCTGCTCCGCCACCAGTAATTGCTTCCACCCTTCTTACACCTGCTGCAACACTGCTCTCACTCATTATTTTAAAATACCCGATCTCACCTGTTGCCTTTACATGCGTACCTCCACATAATTCAATTGAAAATTTTGGATCATAAGTAATGACTCGTACAAAATCACCATATTTTTCACCAAACAATGCCATGGCGCCTTTCTCAATTGCCTTTTGAATGGGCACATTGCGTTCTTCCGATAAAAATATATTCTCTCTTATCTTTTCATTAACAATGGATTCAATTTGCGATAACTCCTTATCAGTTACTTTGGTAAAATGAGAGAAATCAAATCTTGTATGCTCCTCATTGACCAATGAACCCTTTTGTGCAACATGTGTCCCTAAAACTTGTTTCAAAGCAGCATGCAATAAATGTGTTGCGCTATGATTTTTAGTGATATCTTTTCTACGTGATTCGCTTACCAAAGCTGTAAAAGAAGCATTGATATCCTCCGGTAACTGATCAGTAAAATGCACAATGAGATTATTTTCTTTTTGTGTATCGTTGATCATTATTTTTTTACCGCCATAAATTAATTCACCGACATCACCCACCTGACCTCCACTCTCTGCATAAAAAGGAGTACGGCTTAATACTAATTGGTATTGTTCCTTATTTCCCTTTTTAATTTTACGATACTTTACAATCTCGACTTCCTCCTTCAATGAATCATAACCGGTGAATTCAATATTGTCTGCATCACGAACAATAACCCAGTCATCTGTGCTTACATTGGCTGCTTTGCGTGAACGGTTTTTCTGCTCCAGCATACATTTATTAAATCCATCCATGTCGACAGATACATCCTTTTCACGTGCCATTAATTGGGTGAGATCAACAGGAAAACCGTAGGTGTCATATAATTCAAAAGCAAATGCACCATCAATTACCTTTCCTTCATAAGCCTCAAATTTTCGTATGCCCGTTTCAAGTGTTCTTAAAAAAGAAGATTCTTCTTCCAATACAACTCTTGCAACAAAATCCTGCTGACTTTTCAACTCCGGAAAAATATTGGCAAACTGATCTGCAAGTAATGGCACCATCCTGCATAAAAAAGGTTCTTTCATATTTAAGAAGGAGTATGCGTAACGTACGGCTCTTCTTAAAATACGTCGAATTACATAACCTGCCTTAACATTGGAAGGTAATTGTCCGTCAGCAATGGCAAAAGAAATGGCACGAATATGATCAGCCATCACACGCATGGCAATATCCGTTTGCAGATCAGCGCCATATTTAATTTTCGCTTCTTCCGATATATATTGTATCAACGGTTGAAAAACATCGGTATCGTAATTTGATTTTTTTTGCTGCAACGCCATACAAAGTCGCTCAAAGCCCATTCCTGTATCAACATGTTTGTCGGGTAATGGTTCAAGGCTGTTGTCGGCCTTACGATTAAATTCCATGAATACATTATTCCAAATCTCCACCACTTGCGGATGTCCACCATTTACTTCCAGCGCGCCATCTCTTTTCGTTCTTTCATCATCGTCGCGTAAGTCCACATGAATTTCAGAACATGGACCACAAGGACCCTGATCACCCATTTCCCAAAAATTATCTTTCTTGTTTCCACGCAAAATACGATCTTCCGGAATTAATTTTTTCCAACAATCAAATGCTTCCTGGTCAAATGCCAGTCCTTCTTTTGCATCACCTTCAAAAACGGTAACATACAACCGGTCTTTCGGTAATTTATATATATCAGTAAGTAGTTCCCATGCCCAGGCAATGGCTTCTTTTTTAAAATAATCTCCAAAAGACCAATTGCCAAGCATTTCAAACATCGTATGGTGGTATGTATCAACACCCACTTCTTCGAGATCATTATGCTTGCCGCTCACACGAAGACACTTTTGCGTGTCGGCCACACGCTTGTATTTTGCCGGCTGATGTCCAAGGAAAATCTCTTTAAAGGGTGCCATTCCTGAATTGTTAAACATCAGTGTAGGGTCGTTTTTAACAACCATTGGCGCTGAAGGAACAATATGATGCCCTTTATACTTAAAAAAATCTAAAAAAGTCTGTCGTATTTCACTGGAAGTCATCATAAATATTTACTGAATTTCTAATCCTACTGATCTAATTGCTGTTTTTAAGATAATATTAACCTGTTAAACCGACTGAATCACTTATTTTTGGAACAGTTACCGGGTCAGTTTACAGAAGGCTCCAAAGTTAGAATTTAATGCCCAAAGCCAAATATTACTTTAATACGAATTCACTTCGTTACGAAAAAGTGGAAGTTTCCTTCCTCCGCCGACTGTTTCGTGTATTCGGTTGGCTGGCAACGGCATCGGTTTTTGGTGCTATTACCTTATTATTCGCCTACTCGTACCTTGATTCCCCTAAGGAAAAGCAGTTGAAACGCGAGCTGAATGAGATGCAGTTACAATATGAAATCCTTCAACAACGTACTGAACTTGCCGCCCATGTTTTATCAGATATCTCGAAACGCGATGACCAGGTTTATCGGGTAATATTTGAAGCTGAACCCATTAATGAGTCGGTACGGACTGCCGGATATGGTGGCATTAATCGTTATAAGGATTTAGAAGGTTTTGATAATTCGGATTTGATAATTGCTACTACCCGAAAAATTGATCAATTGTCGCGGCAATTGTATATTCAAAGTAAATCTTATGATGAGGTGTTTGACCTGGCGCGAAAAAAAACAGAAATGTTGGCTTCAATCCCCGGCATTCAACCTTTGTTTAATAAAGATTTGAACCGAATCGCTTCCGGTTTCGGCTATCGGATACACCCCATTTACAAAACCAGCATGATGCATGAAGGATTGGACTTTACTGCTCCAATAGGAACAGAGATCTATGCAACAGGCAATGGCGTGGTGGCAAGAATGGAAGCCATGGGTCGTGGATACGGTAATAATATTTTGATTGATCATGGATATGGTTACAGAACTTTATATGCCCACTTAAGTAAATTTAAAGTCAGGCCCGGGCAGCGAATTAAACGAGGCGACGTTATTGGGTATGTTGGCAGCACCGGCTCTTCAACAGGTCCGCATTTACATTATGAAGTCTGGAAAAACACTAATAAAATTGACCCGATTAATTTCTTCTTTAATGATTTAACGGCAGCGCAATACGTAAAAGTGGTTGAACTGGCCTCGACTCAAAATCAGTCCTTCGACTAATGGGTGACTTTTGTTCATAAGTGTCTTTTTTATGATGGTTTTTAGTTTCCAGATGTTTTTGGTTCTGATTAAAATTATAATTTAGTGAAATCATTTTGAGTATTGAGTATCAGGTATCAAGATTAAAGAATGTAGAATGTAGAATTTTAAATGTAAATTAACAGCCATTTTAACCTCATCGCCTCATCGCCTCATCGCCTCATCGCCTCATCGCCTCATCGCCTCATCGCCTCATCGCCTCATCGCCTCATCGCCTCATCGCCTCATCGCCTAATCGCCTAATCGCCTAATCACCCAATCACCCAAAATGCAAATCAGCTTCCTCGACAAAGAAACACCAAAGCTTTACTACAGCATTGGCGAAGTATCACAGATGTTTAACGTAAATACTTCTCTGATCCGATTCTGGGAAAAAGAATTTGAAATATTGCGACCGAAGAAAAACGCCAAGGGCAACCGGCTATTTACTCCAGAGGATCTGGATAATTTAAAAATTATTTTTCATCTTGTTAAAGAAAGAGGATACACTTTGGATGGCGCAAAAAAGAAAATGCGCGACAATAAAAATGATGTAGGGCAAACAGTGAAAATGGTGGAGTCACTTAAAAAAGTAAGAGGCTTTTTGGAAGAGTTGAAAGAGCAGATGTGATTTAGTTGGGTGTCAGGAGTTCAGAGAAAATCAATTAATCAAATTACACTTTTATTATGCTGAGATACCCTATTAATGATTAAAAGTCACCAACCATTTTGATAAGCGCCTTATTTGATATTAACATACAGTAATGTGGCAACAGCTTTAATTATTAATTTGCTTTTAATGCAGCTTTTACTTACCTTTGCCGTTAGTACCATTAAGCGATAGTATGATTCAATCTTTTGGCTCCGTTGACACAGAAAAGATTTGGCAGGGGGAACAAATAAAAAAGCTTCCTGTTGAAATTCAACATGTGGGTAGACGGAAGTTGAGAATGTTAAATAACTCGATGAATTTACAAGATTTGAAATCTCCACCTGCAAACAGGTTAGAAAAGCTCTCAGGACGGTCAAAAAATTATTATAGCATCCGAATTAATGATCAATGGAGAATTGTGTTTAAATGGAAAAACAATCATTCATACGAAGTGGAAATTATGGATTATCATTAATAAATAAAATCATGAAAAGACTAAATAATATTCATCCTGGTGAAATTCTTCAAGAAGAATTTCTATCAGCGTTAAACATTTCTGCTTATCGCTTATCTAAAGATATCTCAATTCCTCAAACCAGGATTTCAGAAATTCTTAAAGGTAACAGAAGGATTACAGCAGATACCGCTTTACGATTAAGTAAGTATTTTGGTAATTCCCCTAAGTTCTGGCTTGGATTACAAGATGATTATGATATCGAAGAAGAAAGTCAACTTAAAGAAGAACAACTTTCTTCTATTAGAAAGTACTCTACTAACGCCGCATAATACAGGTCAATGGCTAACCAGCATAACTCTCCTATTATAAATAATTAATCGAATGATAGTAAACGGATTTTTTCTATTGCTTATATTTTAAAATTTGTTATGCTAACTCGGTCAACGCTGAATAAAATGCGTAGTATCCCCTTATTGAAAGAGTATTAAATTCCGCTTTAACAAATACTACAAACCAAAAAAACGAATCACATCAAACGGAGAGGAATTCAAACTAAGAGATTAGTTTTTCGCAAGAAGTAATTGAGTATTACTCCTTTTCCCCTGACACCTTAAACGAAAAAGACTTATGTATCATAAAACTCAATGCCCCGATAGCGATCGCTGAGCAGGCGCGTGCTATTGTTGGATACCAGCCCCACTGTTTTATTAGCAGGTTCATGAGAATATAATTAAAAATCAATACTACAATGGCCACAAGAACATATCTGAAAAGTTGTTTATGTGTTTCCAGTTCTGACTCTTTAAAGACGAGGTGTTTTGTAAAAAAGAAATTGGTCAGTAATCCTGCCGTATAGCTTAACATCAGGGAAGCAGTTGGTGCGGATATCACCATCCAGTCAAAAAGATTTATATCTTGCTTTTCATATATATAATTAAAAGCGATGAAATACACCATCACATCAACCCAGGTAGCGATACCTGCACTAATGAAATAACGAAACACTTTGGATTTTAAAACTCGCTTCACCATATAAAGGAATCAAAAATAATGATTTGGAATGAGGTAATTCTTAACATAATCTCCAACCCCATCTTCTAAAGTATAAAACTTCTTTGAATAGCCTTTAGCGATCATTTTTTTCATGTTCGCCTCTGTAAAATATTGGTATTTCTCTCTGATGTCTTCCGGGATATCGATGTATTCAATATTAATTTCGCGATTCATTGCCTTAAATGTGGCTGATGTGAGATCATAAAATGAACGCGCTGTTCCGGAGCCGAGGTTAAATATGCCACCAATGCCCTTTTGCGAATACAAGAAATAACATACTTCTATTACATCTTTTACATAAACAAAATCACGCAATTGCCAGCCATCTTTATATTCAGGGCGATGCGACCGGAATAATTTTACCTTCCCTGAAAGATTGACTTGATTAAATGCATGAAATATTACCGATGCCATTCTTCCTTTATGGTATTCATTGGGACCATAAACATTGAAGAATTTAAGTCCGGCCCAACAATCAGGATGGGTAGTTTGCTGCAATACCCATTTATCAAAATCATTTTTTGAATCACCATACGGGTTTAACGGTTTTAGCATTGGAATCATTTTCTCATCATCGTCATATCCCAATTCACCGGCACCATAAGTTGCGGCAGATGATGCATAAACCAAAGGAATGTTATTCGTTGCACAGCATTTCCAAATGGCTTTGCTGTAATCAAGATTCAGTCTGTTGAAAATGGCAACATTAAATTCAGTTGTATCGGTGCGGGCACCAATGTGGTAAATAAAATTAACCATGGAATGATTTTCTTCCAGCCAACTGATGAATTCATCACGATGTATTTTCAGGGAATACTTTTTCGCATCGAGGTTTCGCGCTTTGTCTTCAAAACTAAAATCATCAACTAAAATCAAGTCATTTAAACCGGCATCATTCAACCGCTTAACCAGGCAACTGCCAATGAATCCTGCTGCACCTGTAACAACTATCATATTCTTTTTGAAATTAAAAATTTAATTTTGATCAGTACTAGTTTACTTTATGGCGCAAAGATTAATCAATAAATACAGGTTCAATAACTTTGGTTAATAAATTTAATTCTGCTCCTTTTCTGAACAACAGATCCAAGGCCTTCATTCCCTGTTCGCCCAAATCTAGCGAAAATTCATTGACATAAAGTGCGATGTGTTTTTGCTGTACTTCTTCACTCATTTCACGGGCATTTTTCATAATATATTCCCTTGAGGCCTCTTTATTATCAAAAGCAAATTGAACACTGTCGTGAATCCACTCCTGCACACTTGTTTTAACATTTTGAGGTAAGGAGCGTCTGATGGCAATACAACCCAAAGGCAACGGAGCACCTGTATATTGCTCCCACAACTCCCCCATATCAGCCATTTTTTTCAACCCTTTCTGCTGATAGGTAAAACGGCTTTCATGAATGATGAGCCCAACATCGGCTTTCCCGGTTAAAACAGCATCTTCTATTTCAGAGAAAACAATTTCTTCCTTTTGAACAGCATTGGGGGCAAACATACTTAACAACAAATTGGCTGTGGTATATTTCCCGGGGATGGCAATTCGCAACCCGGGTAAATCTTCCCATTTAAAATCATTTTTCATAACGAGCAAAGGCCCACAATTTCGTCCCAGTGCCGATCCTGATTTTATTAATTGATATTGTTCAGAAACATAAGGAAATGCACTGCAACTCAACTTGGTGACATCATACCTGCCTCGCCTTGCCATCGTATTCAAGTTTTCAATATCCGTAACAAATGCGCTAACTGCTAACTTCTCCTTATTGATTCGCCCATTAACAATGGCATCAAAAATAAAGGTGTCGTTCGGACAAGGCGAAAAGGCAAATGAGAGCTTCCTCAAATCAGTGCAAAAATAAGTTATCGTTAATTTTCAAGATGCAATATTAGCCATCCTTTTTTGATTTATTTTGGTGATCGCCAAACCTAAGTAAAAGCAATCAGTGGAAAGAAAATTCAGCAAGCGACGAACAATCAATAAATTGGTCATAACGATCAATCTTATTGCTGCCTTCTGCCTTTTTATATCACAGGTCTGCTGTTATATTTCTCCTGCGACCTTCTGGCCGGCCGAATTGATTGCCATCAGCTACCCGATTTGGCTTTTAATTAATCTGGCTTTTGTTTTTTACTGGCTCCTTCAAATGCATCGGTTTGCATTTATTTCCTTTGTCATAATTCTGGCAAGTTACCGGCAATTGAACCTGGCCTACCAGTTAAAATTTCACAGTGCTGATAAAACAAAAGAATCGTCAGCAGCCTTTACGGTTATGAGTTACAATGTCAGGCTTTTCGATTTGTATAACTGGACAGGAAATGGTAAAACGAGGGCTAAGATTTATGAATATTTAAAGTTGGAAAATCCTGATATTTTATGCTTTCAGGAGTATTTTACATCTGACAATCCAACCTATAAATTTGAAAATAATAATAATTTATCAAAGACCTTAAAGGCAAAAAATTATCATGTGGAATACAGTTCTACAATGAGAAAAACAGAGCATTGGGGCCTGGCTACTTTTACCCGTTTTCCAATCGTACATAAAGGACGAATATTATTTCATCAGGCAAGGTCTAATTTTGGCATCTATACCGATATATTAATTAAAAATGACACAGTAAGAATTTACAATGTTCATCTTCAATCCAATCATTTCAAAGAGGAAGATTACCGTTTTATAGAAGCGCCTGACTCAGGAAGCAACGAACAAATCATCAACTCCTCAAAAAATGTTTTGAAATTATTGAAGAGAGCAGCTGTAAAAAGAGCAGCACAAGTTGATTCTTTAAAATCAGAGATCGAAAAGTCTCCATACCCCGTTATTTTATGTGGTGATTTTAATGACCCTCCTTTTTCTTATGCATATACACAACTTACAGAAAAGCTAAACGATACGTTTCTTGAAGAAGGCGCCGGTGCAGGCATCACCCTTGTCGGTACGGTTCCAATTTACCGCATCGACTATATTCTGCATGATCCTGTTTTAAAGTGTCATGATTTTGAAGTGTTGCCTACTAAATTGAGTGACCACCATCCGGTGAAGGCGATTTTTAAAGTAATGAATAATTGAATTTTGAATTTGACCTATTACGACACTTGATGATTCATCACTTAATGTGGATCAAATGTTGTAAGGGACCAGTGCCGGTCACAACTAAGTCCAATTTGAGCCTTATATTTTTTATTATTTAGGTTTCATATTTGAAATAATGCTACATTACACCCATAATTAAGTATTTAATTATCTTTTAACAAATTGCTTTTTTTTGTTATTTATTTAACAGTTCAACTTAAACAACCTATATCATGAAACAAAGAAATCTTCACATCAACATGATGCAATTAAAACGCAGATTAAGTATTAGGCTTTAAATTTCAATCGGTTTTTTCACCTCAGTGCTTTTTCTCAGCAATAAAACCTTTGCACAGGCAATTACACTTGAATTAATTCCGGCTTATTATGACATATATAACATTAGTTATTTTGGAGCACAAGATGGCTACATTGATTTAAATGTAACCGGCGGGATTCCTCCCTATAATTACAGGTGGAGTAATGCTGAAACCAGCGAGGATATTTGGGAGTTGGCTGCCGGGTATTATCATGTAACTGTTTGGGATAATTTCGGAAATCAGGCCACTGCTGAAATAACGTTAACGGAACCTAAATCGGACGCAGCCCCAATGGCCCCCTGTACTGTC
Organism: Bacteroidota bacterium; assembly: GCA_031418215.1. Taxonomy (GTDB): domain Bacteria; phylum Bacteroidota; class Bacteroidia; order AKYH767-A; family OLB10; genus JANOXC01. Next base: position 192 of record JANOXC010000027.1, on the reverse strand, counting down.
ACAGGCACTCCTGGATGGTCAGGATACAACACCCCGCCTTTGTTATGGACCTGCCCCTGGATTAACGTAGAAATTGGTTCTTATAGCATTCCTCCAAGCGGAATGAAATTTAGTGTTTATGGAAATTCGTATTTAAATGGAACAGTTTACATAGGGATCAATCCAACTAACGTAAGCCTTACCAATGGCTCG
>JANOXC010000026.1:0-10467 GCA_031418215.1 Bacteroidota bacterium | reverse complement strand
CAGCAATATGAAAAAATCGAAAAATTGTTTAATATATAAAATGTTGGTCACGGCAATTATCCTTTTGCCTGCTTTCGTTAATGCACAGGAAACAACAGCAACTACAGAGCCTGCACCTGAAAAGGAATACATAAGGGCAGTTTTTGAAAATGGGGCAGTCATCAACAACCAGACAACACAAAATGTAGGAAAAAAGTCACTGGATTTTATGTTGCAGCACCGTTTTGGAATCATTGAAAACGATGACGATCTGTTTGGACTTTTTGCACCGGCGAATATTCGTATGGGCTTGAACTATGGGTTTACTGATCGTTTATCAGTTGGTTTGGGTGCTACAAAAAATAAAATGCAATATGATTTTCAAGGGAAGTATAATATCCTGAGACAAACAAAGGGTAAAGGCATGCCGGTAACCGTTGCATATTATGGTGATATGGCAAAAAGCTCAAAACCATCAGATGATTTTAAGAATACCGAAGGCGAATATAAAAATGCCTATCGGTTTTCTTACTTCCATGAAATAATGATTTCCCGAAAAATGAATAGTAAGCTCTCTCTTCAGCTGGCAGGTACGTTTTCATATTTTAACCTGATTGATTCTGCTTATGGACAACATGCCTTCTACGGGATGGCATTTGCAGGCCGGTATAAATTCAGTCCACAATCGTCTGTCGTAGTTGATTTTGGTTATCCATTAAATGTATCTGGTATTGAAGAGGACTATAAGCCTTTGCCGAACCTGGGTATAGCGTATGAAGTATCAACAGGCAGCCACCAGTTTCAGATATTTGTTTGTAATGCTGATGGTATCATCAACCAGGATATAAACGTTTATAACAGGAATGATTTTTTTAAGGGTGATATCATGTTAGGGTTTAACATTACCAGACAGTGGGGATTCAATAAATGATGATTAATTATCAATTGTTAATGGAATGTTCTATTCTAGTGATAATTGTTATATGATTTCAAATACATATATATACTTCAAATATCCATTCGAAGCTTATTCAAAAAATTTGAGTTATGATTGAAGAAAACGAAAATACGGACAGAAGAAAATTTCTGAAGTTCGGTTTGCTTGCCGGAGGTGTTACATTGGCAACAGGTCTTGGATTGAAAAGCGGGATATTAGGCAAGGATTCTGAATCAACAGGAAAAAAAGTTAAATTACTGACTGCTGACGGACAGTTGGTGGAAGTAGATAGCAGCCATATTAAACATCATATCGCAGAAAGTAAGATAACAGCTTTACAGGCACGCGAAGGAATAGAAGGTAAAAAGTTTGTAATGGTGATTGACCTTGCACGATGTGCAAATGCACGTAAATGTGTGGAAGGTTGCCAAACAATGCATCATAAGCAACCTCCTGTTGAATGGATCAAGGTAAAGAAAATGCAGGATGCAGTTAGCCTTGCTCCTTACTGGATGCCACAACCGTGTTATCATTGTGATAATCCCCCTTGTACAAAGGTATGTCCGGTTGATGCAACATTTAAACGGAAAGATGGAATCGTATTAATAGATAATGAAAGATGTATTGGATGTCGTTTTTGTATGGCAGCCTGTCCTTATAATGCACGTTCATTTAACTGGGGAGAAAACTGGGGAACAGCAATTGATACTGCAAAGACAGATAAAACAGATGCTTGTTGCAGTACTTATTCTCCTGAGACCAGTACACCGGGTAAGATGGGCACGGTGGAAAAATGTGATTTCTGTCCTGATATGGCAAGGAAAGGGGAGTTGCCGGATTGTGTAACAGCATGCCCCAACGGAACCATTTATTTTGGTGATGCCAATGAAGACATCGTTACCAATGGTGATGAAACAGTAAGGCTTAGCGAACTGATTAAAAAGAGAAGTGGCTATCGTTACCTTGAAGAACTGGGAACTGAACCAAGGGTATATTACCTGCCTCCTGTCAACCGTCAGTTTCCATTCGAAGAGGATACTGAAATTCACAATACTTCCGAATCTTAAAACATATTTTATGAATGATACCAATATACATGCAGGAGCAGAACATCAAAGTAGTTTAAGTGCGCTTGAACAACAAGAATATCGTCAGGAGATGCGCAATGTTGTTTTGCATCCTTTACGTCATACAGGAACACTTGCAAGAGTATGGATAGCAATTTTAGCGATTATTTTTCTTTTTGGTTGTTATGCATATTACATTCAATTGAGAGATGGATTAAAAGTAACAGCATTACGCGATTATGCTTCCTGGGGATTATATATATCTAACTTTGTTTTCTTTGTGGCAATTAGTCTGGTAGGGGCATTAATTTCTTCCATTTTACGGCTTACCAATTTTGAATGGCACCGGCCCCTTACCCGCATTGCAGAGATAATTGCAGTTGCCGGTATCGTGTTTGCCGGATTGATAATTGTTGTTGATATGGGACGTCCTGAAAGAGTCTTGTTTCTTTTTACACATGGACGAATACAATCTCCCATCATGTGGGATGTAATTGTAGTTTCTACCTATCTTGTAACAAGTGTTTTGTTTTTATATATACCATTGCTCCCTGCCATTGCTTTATGCAGAGATGTGTTAACTGAAAAACCAAAATGGCAGCGATGGATGTATAAATTTTTAGCCATGGGTTGGGATGGGAATGAAAAGCAATGGCAGATCATGAAAAAAAGTACAGCCATCCTTAGTGTATTGGTAATTCCTTTGGCTATTTCTATTCACACGGTAACAGCATGGCTGTTTGCTACTACTTTGCGTCCGGGATGGGACAGCACTAACTTCGGACCTTATTTTGTTGCCGGCGCGTTTCAGGCCGGGACAGCATGTGTCATTATTGCCATGTTTATTTTTCGCAAAGCATATAGTTTTGAAAAATATATTACCGAATTACATTTTAACCAAATGGGTAAATTGTTGGTGTTGCTTTGTGTGGTATATGCCTACTTTAATGTAAACGAATACCTGATTCCGGCTTATAAAATGCGGGGACCGGAAGCTAAATTACTCAACGATCTTTTCACTGGTCCAATGTCACCTATATATTGGTCAGTGCAAATATTCGGAATGGCCATTCCTGCTTTTGTGCTTTTATTCAAGCGGGCAAGGAGGCCGATTCCACTTACCATTATTGCATTATTTGTTGTTGTGGGTGCATGGTTCAAACGCTACCTGATTGTTACACCCATCTTATTACATCCTTATTTACCTATACAAAATGTTCCGGCAAACTGGGCAACTTACTTCCCAAGCTGGGTTGAAATGGCTATTGTAGCGGCCTCTCTTTCCGGAGTATTATTAATCATCACCATCTTCTCAAAATTTTTTCCTATGATATCAATCTGGGAAACCCTGGAAGGTGAAGGAATTGACCTTGAGAAAATGGATAAAAAAAAATAAGTGTATGAACCACTGTAGAAAGAATTATTCACCAAGTATACCAATGAAGGTTGTAGCCTTTTTAATTTTTTTAGTACTTCAACTGCAGTCAGCAGGCTTGCGGGCTCAGGAGGAAAAACAGGCAGACATCAAACTAACTTTTGCACAAACTGATTCAACCAGGACTTGCAAGGCTACTGTAACCTCAAACAATATTTCGGTAAAGGAAATTGAGGTTCACTTTTATGTTCAGAGCATGTATGCCTTATTACCAATAGGCGATGCAGTAGCAACAGATTCCGCCGGTGAGGCACTTGCAGAATTTCCAATGGACTTGCCGGGGGATAAAAATGACAATTATGTAGCTGTTGTCAAAATTGAAGAAGATGATACCTACGGAACGGTAGAATCAAAGGGAAATGTAAAATGGGGTGTATCAGTAAAGGAAAACGAAAATGAAGTATGGGGGAGCCGTTCACTTTCTGCGTCACGTGAAAAGGCACCTATGTATTTAATTGTTGTTTCTAACTTGATAATTGGCGTGATTTGGGGCACGATTTTCTATGTAATTTTCCAAATATTTAGAATTAAAAAAGAAAGCCGTTTATTAAAAAAATAACTAAATTTAATCACTAAATAAATTAATAATATGAACAGTTTATCAAAAAAAATAACAACTATTATTTCAGGAGCAATGGTTATTGCCATCATGCTTGTGGCCTCAAATTTTGCTTCTGCACAGGACAAACCTAAAGGAAAACCTTGGCCGGCAACTGAAGCAGTAATAAAAGTGAAAAACCCTGTTAAAGCTGATGAAGCCTCCATAAAGGAAGGCAAAGACTTGTACAGTCAGCACTGCAAATCATGCCATGGCACAAAGGGCAAAGGAGACGGATCAAAAGCGGAAAAAATTGATATCTCTTGTGGTGATTTCACCGGACCTGAATATGCTAAAATCAGTGATGGCGAAGCATACTGGAAAACAACGGAAGGAAGAAAACCAATGCCGTCTTTTAAAGAAAAATTAGGTAATAATGAAAGATGGTCTGTGATTAATTATATCCGATCATTGGGAACCGTTAAATAAGTAACATTAAGGGGGAATTATTAATTTTGTAAAAAACATGCAGTTTTTTCCTGTGTTTTGGAGACTCGTTATGATATGTAAGATTTTATCATAACGGGTTTCTTATCGTTTCTGGAATAATGAACAGATCATATGAGTATTACTAATATTAGTATTATCGAGAGCAGCTATCAGATGGCTGTTTTTTATTTAATCCTTATTTTTTCTACGAGTTGTCAATCCGGGCAACGCAATTCTATTGATGCAACAGTTATTAAGGGAAATATTCAATTTTCACCCGGGGATAAAATTTATTTTGTGAGTTTTGCCGATACAATAGATTTATATCTTGAAAAAAAATCAGCGCTGGATTCATCTTTAATAGATGAGAAAGGAAATTACACGCTTACCTTACACATAAAAAATCCTTGTGCATTTAACCTGCAATGCGGTAAGAAAAATTTGGCAGCGAATCTTTTTCTGAGTCCGGGAGATAATCTTGAAATGAATTTCATTGGCAAAAATCACAAGCCTTTTATCAAACGCTCCGGACCCGAAGCGAAATACAATAATTATTTGATACAGTTTGTCGATTCTTTTTATAATGATCCTGTTTTAAAGCCACAATATTATATTGCCTCCAATTACATGGACTTAAAACAGTTTGTAAGTTATACTGATACGAGAAAACAGCACCAACTTGGTTTTTTCCAGTCATTTTTCAAGGGTGATTCGTTAAGGCCGGAGTTTAGGGATTATGCAGTTAATACAATTGAATATGGAATAGCTGTGGACAGGCTGTTGTATTTGTGGAAAAAAAGGATGAAAAGTGAAGCTGTAAATCCTGATTCCGGTTATTATTATTTTGCAACACCATCTTATTTGGAAAACAAGCATGCCTTTAGCTGTCCTGCATATATTCATTTTTTGAATTTATATATAATGGATACTTATGTCAGGATGCTGGAAAAGGGAGCGTTGCCTGAAAAAAAATCAGCCGCGCTTATTCCTCAAGTAGAAAAATACAAACTTGCTGTACAACTGTTAAAACCCCCATTCAGGGATGTGGTACTTTTAGGTATTATTACAAATGAGATAAACAGTATGGCTCAGGAAGATACCACTAAACCCGGATCTTCCGCTTCCATGATTGATAAAATAGAGTGGTTTAAAAACAAGTATTCTTTGCAGTAATATATATATTAAAATAACTCAAGCAGTTAAAAAATGGAGAATGCTATCCTCATAAACGCTTTTTATTTTTTAAGCTATATGGCTGATACTATTTTTTCAGGTTTAAAGTTACTAGTGCCATTTGTACTCATACTTGAAGCTTTCAATGTGAAGATGAAATATACTGATGTAAAGTCGTTAGTAATTACAATAAACATCTTGTTGCTTGTTGGAAGCATTATGTTCTTAACGGGAACGATAATCAATTTTTACAGGGCTTTAATTGCAGGAGATCCCATGGAAAGGGATTTTATGATTGGATTGGCGACAGGACCACATTGGTATCAGATTGTAGTTCCATTATTGGTGTACGCTATCTTTCCAATAATTCTATGGATTAGGAAGCTACGTGAGACAATATATAGTGCCGGATTGATTGTACTAAGTTGGTTCATTGCATTTTATTTTCTCGTTTATTTGACATATAATGAAGATCAATATATATTTAAAAAGGCAAGGCCAATGAAATTTCCAATTGAGATAACAGTTGAAAAGGCCTTGGTTTTTGTCCTGCTACTTTCATTTATTTACCTTATTTTAAATTTCAAAAGGATCAAATCAAATGTATAGCAAGTTTAAAATACTTGAAATATAATCCGATAATTGCAATTGGTTTTCTTTTAAAACCCCAGATAAGTTTGCATTTGACAATTAGGTTTTTTTTTTATGTAAAGAATAATTGACGATTGATTTAAAACTGAATTTTGTAATTTAATTTTTTATTATTTTCACCAATTGTGCTAGTAATCATGAAGTTATAGCCTTCTATAATTTTTCATCTAATATTACGGATAATTGCATTAAGCTAGTTTTTACTAGCGGAAGTCAAAGTTCTAGCAGTAATTAATGATGAATAAATTATAGATTTGTTAAAGGAATTTTAAATATGTTAAAGGACAGTTTTGGAAGGGTGCATGACTACCTGCGGATTTCGCTTACTGATAAGTGTAATCTTCGTTGTAGTTATTGCTTTCCGGTTGATATGCCTAAGGTGCAGCCTGCAGGAAGCAGTAAAATGACGGCAGATGAAATTGACAAAATTACATCCGTTTTTGTTAACCAAGGCGTAAGAAAAATTCGCCTTACAGGAGGTGAACCCTTAATAAGAAAAGATGCGAAGGAAATAATTGAACGCTTAGCAAAATATCCGGTGGAGCTTGTCATCACCACCAACGGAGTATATGTGCACGAGTTTATCGAAACTTTTAAACAGGCCGGCATTCATTCGGTTAATGTAAGTCTTGATTCACTGAAAAAAGAAAAAAATTTTTCCATCTCTCAGCGTGATGAATTTGATAGAGTAACTGAAAATATTAATCTCTTACTGAAAAACGATTTTCATGTTAAAGTAAATGTGGTGGTAATGAAGAATGTAAACCATAATGAAATTCTTGATTTTGTGGAATGGACCAAACGAGAGTTGATACATGTTAGATTCATTGAATTTATGCCTTTTGCCGGAAATCAATGGAGCAATGAAAAAGTTTTTTCTCATAAGGAAATACTGGAAGTCATTTCCACTAAATATGATTTTATCAAACTGCTGAATGAGAAGAATGATACAGCGAAAAAATATTTTGTTCCAAATCATTTGGGAACATTTGCTATCATTAGTACTATGAGTGAGCCATTTTGCAGTGGATGTAATCGTATGCGATTAACGACTGATGGAAAGATGAAAAATTGTTTGTTTTCAAACGGAGAAATAGATATCCTGGGAGCCCTTAGAAACGGGGAAGATATATTGCCACTAATTATAAAATGTGTTGGAGATAAGAAGAAAGCATTGGGCGGCCAGTTCGAACAGGGTAAGGAGATTACAGATCCTTTAAAAATTAGTAATCGCAGCATGATTAATATTGGAGGTTGATTTTTTTTAGGACGCGTTATTCCTTTTATGGCATATCGATAAATAGTATTTAGACATGATAACAGTATCAGAAGCAAGGAAACTCATCAACGATAACTACCCTCCGGCGAAAGTTGAGTTAATGCAATTAATTGATGCTTGTGGTTTTGTTTTGGCGGAAGAGACTTATGCTGCTATTGATACACCGCCATTTAATCAATCTGCAATGGATGGATATGCTTTTTCTTTTACTGAGTGGGATGGTAACAGTAACTTGAAATTAATTGGAGAGATTCAGGCTGGGAATTTTTCTTATAATCAACTCAAACCATTTGAAGTTGTTCGTATATATACTGGTTCTGCATTGCCAATGAATGCTGACACAGTGGTGATGCAGGAGAAAGTAATTAAACATGTTGATGTAATCACGATTAAAGATGAACACTTAGTCAAAGGAAGCAATGTTAGACTGCAAGGCTCACAGGGAAGAAAAGGGGAGATTACATTGCCCAAGGGCCATTATCTTACTCCGGCGGCAATTTCCTTTCTTGCCGGAACGGGTATTGATAAAGTAAAAATATATGCAAAGCCAAGTGTTAGCATTATTGTAACAGGAAAAGAATTGGTGCAACCTGGTGAACCTATTCCGGAAGGAAAAATTTATGAATCAAATTCATTCGGACTGATTGCAGCTTTAAATCAATTAAATATTTCACCACTTTCTTTAGAGGTAGTTGATGATTTCGAAGAAGATATAGTACAGGCAATAGCAAGGCAATTGCAAAACGATATACTGATTGTCACCGGTGGAGTATCAGTTGGGGATTGTGATTTTGTATCCTCCGCTCTTGGAAAATGCGGAGTTGAAAAGATTTTTCATAAGGTTAAACAAAAGCCCGGGAAGCCATTTTATTTTGGCCGATATGAACAAACACTTGTATTTGCACTGCCAGGTAACCCGGCTGCAGTAATGAGTTGTTTTTATGAATATGTTGTGCCAGCTATCAGCAATTTTACAAAAAAGAATTATTTCAAAAAGTTACAGTTACCACTTGCAAAGGATTTTATGAAAAAGCCCGGACTAACCTTCTTTCTCAAAGGAAAATCGGAAGAAGATAAGGTTTTTGTTTTAGAGAATCAGGAAAGTTATCTGATGAATTCTTTTGCAATGGCTGATTGCATTGTTGAGTTGGAGGAAGTAATGGAGACATTTAAGCAAGGGGATTTGGTAAATGTCAGCATGATTGTTTAAAATAAGGAATGATATGTCATCACTAAAAATAAAGAGTAATTTATGGATTGAAAATGATAAAGGGCCGGTGATGGGACCCGGAAAGAAGAAGCTATTGGAAGCAATACAGGAGACAGGCTCTATTAAATTAGCTGCTATAGCGATGAAAATGTCATACCGTCATGCATGGGAGATGACAAATTCCTTAAATAAAGTTAGTGCTAAACCGATTATTGAAAAAGTAACGGGAGGAGTTAATGGAGGCGGAACAAAGGTTACCAAGGAAGGAGAAAGGTTAATAGCGACCTATGAGAAAATAGTTAAGGAATTTGAAAAATTTAAAACAAAAATGAATAAAATAATTTAATTGATGATGCACTCCCCATGGCTGATTTATTTTTTGTTACTGCTTGTTGCATTTTTATACGCATCGGTTGGACATGGCGGAGCCAGTGGATATTTGGCTTTAATGGCATTTTTTTCTATTACACCTGAAACTATGCGTCCAACAGCTTTAGTATTAAATATATTTGTTTCATTAATCGCGTTCACCCAATATTTTCGTAGTGGTTATTTTAAATGGAAATTATTCTGGCCATTTGCGCTGGCTTCAGTACCGGCTGCTTTCATAGGAGGATTAATTGCAATTGATATAGGATTGTACAGAAAGATTTTAGCAATACTTTTGTTGTTTCCGATAATTAAACTTGCTGGTGTCAAATTTCAAACCGAGCGAACAATAATAGAGTTAAATATTTTTATGGCATTAGGCATAGGCGCAGTGATTGGTTTGTTTTCAGGTATGATAGGAATTGGCGGTGGAATTATTCTGAGTCCGGTAATTTTATTATTGCATTGGGCAGATATGAAGCATACCGCGGCAATTTCAGCATTATTTATTTTTGTTAATTCAATTGCCGGAATTTCGGGTATTTTGTTAAGTGATTTTCACTTTAAGAATGATATTGGAATAATGATTTTTATAACATTTGCCGGAGGGTTAGCAGGATCGTATTTTGGAGCAAGGAAATTTAAAAGCGTGCTATTGAAAAGAATATTAGCTATTGTTCTTTTTATTGCCTCTGTAAAATTAATCAGCACTTGAGATGAATGACATAGAGGAGTGTATGACACACGGGTATATTCTGGCAGGAGGAAAGAGCTCCAGAATGGGAATTGACAAAGGATTAATGTTACTGAATGGGAAAGCTATCGTGCAATATGTGATTGATCAAATGCAGCCTGTTGTTGGTAAAATAGTTATCGTATCGAACAATTTTGAATACAGTAAATTTGGATTTGAGGTGATCAATGATTTAATAAATGATTGTGGACCTGCAGGAGGTATTTATTCGGCATTAGATCATTCCACTACAGAAAAAAATTTTATTATAAGTTGTGATATGCCTTTCGTAAATTCTGATGCAATTAGATTTGTAATTGCAAATGCATTTCAATCTGAGATAACGATACCGCTCCATCATCAAAATGTAGAGCCACTTTTTGGTGTTTATTCTAAAACGTGCTTACCAAAATGGGAAAAGTTGATTGGAAATGGGATGCTTAAAATGCACGATTTGATAGAATATTTCAATGTTTTAAAGCTTGATGTTGCTAACAAGGATTTTTTGGCAGGTAACATATTTATGAATATCAATACAAGAAGTGATTTTGAAAAGGCAATAAATCGGAATTGATAATGGAAATAAATATACTTACATTCGGACAAA
>JANOXC010000025.1:0-10695 GCA_031418215.1 Bacteroidota bacterium | reverse complement strand
CAATGAAAAACTACCCGATAACTTATCGATGCTGCGGATAAACTCCCTGGCTTCAAAATTGATTACGTCATTCCCTTTTTTAAAACGATCAATCTCTTCTAATACCGTAATTGGAATTGCTACATCATGTTCTTTAAAATTAAAGATGGCATTGTGGTCGAATAGTATTGCTGAGGTATCCAGCACAAAGATTTTCCTGTCTTTGTCTTTAACAGTTGTTTTGGCCATAATTGGTTGTTTAGCTTCATCACATAGTCCGGTCAACGGATTAAAACAAATATATGGCCTCATAGCAGGTTGGCTGAACAAGCTTGAATTATTAATTTACAGGGAAGTGTTAATAACTGCAATCGTGACTTGATGTGTATTCGCTGGTATCCTTTTTTCTAACTCAATTGGTGTCAATAACGTAGTAATTTAGTATTGAATTTGTCGTTCATTATCAATCCTTCATTTGTTAAGGCCTTACATCTACAAAATCACTATTTTCGCTGAACTAAAAATGATACAATTCTTATCGCCCGGTTTTCTCTACGCACTTTTATTGATTGCCATTCCAATAATTATTCATCTTTTTAATTTCAGGCGATTTAAAAAAGTTTTTTTCACCAATGTTCGTTTTCTGAAGGAGCTGAAGCAGGAAACTACTAGTAAATCTAAGTTGAAACATTTGCTTGTTCTGGCATCCAGGATACTAGCCGTTTCATTTCTGGTTTTTGCTTTTGCCCGACCTATTTTTCCCTCAAAGCTTTCTAAAAAAGCGGTAAGGGCTGATGGCGTGAGTATCTATGTTGATAATAGTTTTACCATGGAAGCTATCAGGTCTGATGGTACATTACTCGAAGTGGCGAGAAAGAAAGCCAGGGAGATTGTGAATGCCTATCCGGCTTATACCCGTTTTCAGTTGCTAACAGCAGAGTTTGATCCTGTACATCAGCGCTTGATGAGCCGTGAAGATTTTCTTGATATGCTTGACAGAACAACGATAAGCAACAGTACGCGTTCCTTAAACGAAATCATCAAAAGACAACATGAAGCACTGATAAGAGGTAATAATGCTGGTGGAGCTCAATATATAATTTCTGATTTTCAGTCAAATATGGCAGGCAATGGCCCGTTGGATGTTGATAGTTCAGAAACAATTAACCTGGTGCCTGTTCAGGCAATTGTAACGGAGAATATATATATTGACAGTTGCTGGTTAAGTTTTCCTAGTGTACAGTTGAATCAGGCCACAGAATTTTCTGTAAGAATTGTCAATGGTAATGATCAGGATGCTGAAAACATTCCTGTCAAAATCAAAATCGATGGACAAGTGCGTGCAGTGGCATCTGTTTCCATTCCTGCCCGTCAGTCAGCCATTGCAATTGTCAACTTTACCATTAGTAGTCCGGGCTGGCACCGTGGAGAAGCAAGTATCAATGATCACCCGGTAACATTTGACGATACTTACTTTTTTTCTTTTGAAGTAAAGGATGCCGTTTCCGTTCTTGCCATCAATGGGAAAGAAAAATCAACTTATTTGCAAGCACTTTTTGGGAAAGATCCTTTTTTTCATTTCACAAATAGTCTTTACACGCAAGTTGATTATGGTTCGCTACCTCAAAATCAATTGGTAATTATTAATGAGCCTCAGACGATTGCATCGGGTTTAGCAGAAGAGTTGAAAAAATATTTGAACGGAGGTGGTCACCTGATCATTTTCCCTGATAGTGCCGCTGATATTGAATCCTATAATTCATTTTTGAAACTTATTGGCGCAGAAACTTTTGCAGGAATAAACAATAACCATGATAAGGTTGTTTCATTGGATAAAAACAATGAACTCTTTTCCGATGTGTTTCAAAATAATCGTAAGCAAGATGCAGCTGTTGACTATCCCGTAGCACTAAAACATTTTGAATTTACTTCGTCAGTGAAAAGCAACAGGCAAGTATTGATGCAACTGCAGGGAGGCGAACCGTTTCTTTCGCAATATAATATTGGTAATGGTTCATTATATATATTCAGTGTTCCACTTACACCCGGTTTCAGCAACCTGGTACATCATGCTGTATTTGTTCCTGCATTATATAAAATGGCCATACTGAGTATGAGAGGGCATAATTTAGCTTTTACAATTGGACAAGACCCGACATTGCACCTCAAAGGGACGGTTATACTCAATGAGGATAATTTTAAGTTGTTTGGTGATGGTGGAGGAGCTGAAATGATTCCACAGTATCGGGTAACATCATCGGGGATTGATGTAACTTTTAACAATATGATTTCAACAGCCGGCCATTATGAATTAAAAAGTGGTGGGAAACCGGTTTCGGTTCTTTCTTTCAATTACAGTCGTAAAGAATCTGCTATGAATTTCCTTTCCGAGGATCAGGTGAAATTATTAATGAGCGAAAATCATATTTCAAATTATTCCACATTGGACGATTCTATTCCGGATCTTACACGGAAGCTTAAACAAATGACGGAAGGAATATCACTTTGGAAATATTGTATTATGTTAGTACTGGGTTTTTTACTTGCTGAAACACTCTTACTTCGATTCTGGAAAACATGAACCTATTAATAAAGTCTGTGCGCATTATTGATAACAATCCTCAAGTTCAGGATAAAGTTGTTGATATATATATAGAAGGCGGAATTTACAAAAAAATAGCCGTATCAATTTCCCCCACAGATTGTAAAAAAGGAACTGAAGTATTTAATGCTGAAAGATTATGTATTTCAGCAGGATGGTTTGATATGCGGGTTAATTTTCGAGAGCCCGGTTATGAACAAAAGGAAACTATTGCCAGCGGACAAAGAGCTGCAGCATCAGGTGGTTTTACAGGTGTTGCTTTGATGCCTTCCGTTAACCCTGTTTTACAAACGAGTGCCGACATGGAATTTGTAAAAACAAAATCCCGTAATGGATTAACCGATGTTTTTCCCTTAGGTGCGCTGACGGTTAACAGAGAGGGAAAAGACATTACGGAAATGTATGACTTAAAACAAGGTGGTGCTGTTGGATTTACTGATGATAAAAGATTCATCAAGGACAGTGGCGTAATGCTGCGTGCTTTACAATATGCCAATCAAATTGAATCACCATTAATTGTATTTTGTGACGATACCAGTTTGTCTGGAAATACATCATCGAATGAAAGTGAAGTTACAACAATGCTTGGACTGAAAGGATCACCTGGAGTTGCGGAAGAGATTGCATTACTTCGCGATCTTTCACTTTGCAAATATACCGGGGTAGGACTACACATTGCCGGCATTACAACAAAGGGCGCTGTGGAGATTATTCGTCAGGCAAAAAAAGGAGGAATGCCTGTTACCTGTGAAGTAGCGGCACATCATTTGGTGTTGACAGATGATTCACTCGAAGAATTCGATACTAATTTCAAAGTGAAGCCACCATTACGTTCTAAGGAAGATGTTGCTGCGATTTGCGATGCTTTAGTTGATGGTACTATTGATGTTGTTGTAAGCGATCACTCTCCTGAAGATATTGAATCGAAACATGTGGAGTGGGATTATGCTTCGAATGGTATGATTGGCCTTGAAAGTTTTTTCGGGGTGATGAATGCAGCACTTTCAGGAGAAATCAGTTTACCTCAATTAATTGAAAAGATTACAGTGAACCCAAGGAATATATTAAGACTGCCGCATGTTGAAATTAAAGAAGGAGAGAAAGCTAATTTCACGATTTTTAATCCTGATGTTGAATGGACATTTTCTGAAAATCATCTCCAATCTTTAAGTCGAAACACACCATTTATTGGATATAAGATGAAAGGAAAAGCAATTGCCGTTGGTAACAATAATCAATTTCAGGAGAACAGATAAAATTTAGCAGTGTGAATATCCTTGTTCCGCTAGTTGTAATGATTGCTTTCAGATTTTAATAGGAAATATTAGTATAAGGCGAATCAGATAATTTCATAGAACCTCCATGGCAATCACCAATAACGACGTAAAGTTTCTTTTCTATTGCAAGAGACTCGGTGTTGACTTCGAAAATATTATTACACTTGGACGTTTAACGTTTTATGGTTCCCAAGATTATATTAAAAAACAGATTGATTATTTCGGGAACAATGCGCTGGCATTGAATCAGGTTTCATTTACTGATGGATATGCCGAACCTGTTTTTCAAATACTTGGTGCAGGTAAAATTGATAGCATTGACTATAGTAATTATCAGCATGCTACCATTTTACACGATCTTAATATTCCATTTCCAACACAATTGCACAACAAGTATTCAGTGGTAATGGATTCTGGCACCTTGGAGCATGTTTTTAATTTCCCGGTTGCCATTGAAAGTTGTATGAATGCCTTGCATGTAGGGGGACATTATATTGCCATTACTCCAGTTAATAATATGATGGGTCATGGTTTTTATCAGTTCAGTCCTGAGCTCTATTATAATGTTTTTTCGGCTGCCAATGGATTTGAAATAACAAAAATGATCATAACAGCAAGTAATGAGCATGGAGATTTTGATAATTGGTATGAAGTAATAGACCCTTCCATAGTGAAAAGTAGGGTAGACCTTGTTAATCATCTTCCAACATTCCTGATGATCGTGGCAAAAAAGACAGCAGATAGAAAAGTTTTTTTGAGTTATCCGCAACAGAGCGATTATGTTTCTATATGGAAAAAGAATGAGGAGCAGGAAGCAATTTTTAAATCCGGTATTCCTAATCATAGAAGAAGAACTATAAGTGAATATTTGCCGGTTCGCTTAAGGAATGTGTTAAGTGTGATTTATCGCGAACTTAAAAGCAGTAAAAGTTCAACGAAGGATCTTGGAGTCATTGATAATCGTTTTTATAAGAAAATGGATGTATAGGAATTGGCGAATGGGAATAATACAAATAAAGGACATGAAATAAATGCCGATCCGGATCATTTTGGTTTTGTTGTTTGCCGGTTTTCATGCCACTTCTCAAACGGTTAAATATGTTAATCCGCTTTCCATACCATTGCGGCTTTCAGGAAATTTCTGCGAAGTGCGTACCGATCATTTTCATTCAGGAATCGACATCAAAACAGCAGGTCAGGTAGGCTTACCGGTATTTGCAGTAGATGATGGATATGTTTCTAGAGTTAAATTCAGTGCTGCTGGATATGGTAAAGCAATATATGTTACACATCCTGATTATTGCGTCACTGTTTATGGTCATCTTCATGCGCTCATCGGTGCATTAGCCGATTCAATAGAATCTCTGCAATATCAAAAGGAGTCCTTTGAGCTGGAATGGTTCCCTGAGGAAAATTATTTTCCAGTTAAGAAAGGCCAGCAGATTGCATGGAGTGGGAACAGCGGCGGAAGTGAATCACCTCATTTGCATTTTGAAATTCGAGATGAAGTTACTGAGGAACCACTTAATCCTTTATTAAATGGGTGGAGCATTCAAGATACTGTAGCACCTGAATTAGTAAAAGTTGCCATCTATAAATATTCCAATGGCCGGTTTTTATTTTATAATGATTTTTCTTTTATTGATGAAGCAAATGAGAGTACTTCTTTAGATACAATATATATTAATTCCGATACAGCGGCATTGTCGTTTGTTGTTACCGATAATATGAACGATAGTTTAACATCAGAACTTGGGATTTATTCCATGCTTTTAATGAATGGTGTTGATACTTTATATCATTATTCCTTCGACAGAATGAATTTTAGTGAAACAAGAAATGTAAATGGGTATATTGATTACAGCCAAAAAGAAATTCAGAAAGCAATTTTTTTTCGTTGTTTCCCCTTGCCCGGCAATAAATTTGAAACATTTAGAAATGCGGGAAAGGGCTTGATATTAATACATCCCGGTGAAATTGCTGAGTTAAAGGTTATAGTGACAGATGCAAATAAAAATTTAACTGGAAAAAATATTTATGTTAAAAATATTTCCACTATCCTTTCAGTTGGAGAAGGAATGACTGATTCTTATTATTATCCGAATGGAAAAATATTAAGGGAATGGCCAGATGCTGCTGTAACAATTCCGGAAGAGGCATTCTTTGAAACTGAACCAATCATATCCTTTGACAGAAAATATGATCATAAAAACAAATTGCCTTTGTTGCAGATTGGATCAAAAGAAATTGCATTAAAAAAAGCATTTATATTGAGTTTCAAGCCAGCAGAGAAATATAAAGCTCAAAAAACTAAACTAGTTGTTGTTGAATTAAGTGATAAAGGAAAATTTATTCGAAGTATCGGTGGCATATACAAAAACGGTATACTGAAAGCAACTTCCTTGAAATTTGGAAAATTTTCATTTGCTGTTGACACCGTTGCACCAATTATTCAGGATGTTAAAATAGAGACCGATACTATTTTTCAGCAACAATGGCTTCGCTTAATAGTAAAGGATGCTTTAAGCGGAATTAAAAGATACACGGTAAAAGTAAACGGCAATTGGAAATTATTTGAATACGACCCCAAAAGTAATTCATTGACATACCAATTAAGAAAGGAGGATGATCGTTTAGATTTGTATGTTGAATTAGAGGACAACTGTGGCAACACCAGAGTTTTCAGAAAGCTGGTGGAAAATAAATTGGAGGATTTTATTAAAAAATAACTTCCGTCGCTCCTCCGCCATACTCACCATATGGCCCATCAGTAAATTTCATATGATGAGCGGTCAGTTCATTCCGTATGGCAGCCTTTAATCTACCGTTTCCAACGCCGTGGATAAAAATAATTTTGTAGGATTTCAGGACAAGAGCCTCGTCAAGTTTTTTTCGGAAATGATTTAACTGAAGAGAAATTATTTCAGCATTACTCAGGCCGAAAAAATTTACACCCAATTCTTCGATGTGCAGATCCACTTCCAATTGGCCGAATGAATGTTTTACCTGCGATTTTGCTTTTTTAAGTTCCTGTCCTGCATTGCCAGCAATCGCATCTTGTAGATCCTTAGCTGAATAATTTGCAAATACTGATTCATGATCTTCTTCCTTTAGTAAGCTTGCCACTGACAGGCTATCAAATTTGCAAAATCCATAAGGAGTTTTTAATTTACTGTTTGCAGAAGTAAGGTCAGGAAATTTAATTGGTAACTCTCTGGTTACGGTACTATGTGGTTCAAATTCATTTTCATTGTGAAAAATAATTTGAATATGCCATCCATCGAAATCAATGACTTCCTCTCTTTTGAGATTTGTTAAAAATGATTCTGAACCGGATTTTATTTTGGCAGCACTGATACCCTTTAATTTCTTTCCTGTTTGCAATGAGGCGGCAAGTAATATATCATAACTGGAATTATTAATGATATAATAATCAGCTGGGCCGGTTAATACCATGCCCGATTCAGAAGGGCAGGTAACAAGCCAAATACCGGTTGATAATTCAGGAATATTATTTGTGAAGTCCAGAACAGATTTTTCATTGGATACAATTGGAACTTTTTCTGGCTTTATCAGATTTATATCCTTTCTGATCAGCACCAATTCGCTTTCCAATACGTCAATTTCAAAGCCATCTTCAATTTCCACTACACAAAGCCCATTCGTTTTGATAGCTTTTATTATCCCATCTTGTTTTTCATTGATAAAGCTGACCGGATCATTAATGGAAAATTTCGACATGAGAATAGTTTGATGATTTTATTAAATTCAAAAGGAATATTTTTATTTGAAAATATTCAATATTCAATATTATTTTCGAAAGTAATCCGCAACAACCAACTCCTTACTTTCTTTAGAATATTTATAAAAGCCACTGCCAGACTTCACGCCTAAATTGCCGGATGTAACCATATTGACAAGCAATGGACATGGTGCATATTTTGGATTACCGAATCCGGAATGCAAAACCTGAAGTATACTCAAACAAGTATCAAGACCAATGAAATCTGCTAACTGCAATGGTCCCATTGGATGAGCCATGCCAAGTTTCATCACCGTATCAATTTCTGCAACACCTGCAACACCTTCAAATAAACTATAAATGCATTCATTAATCATTGGCATCAGAATACGATTGGCAATAAAACCGGGGTAGTCATTTACTTCAACAGAAGTCTTTCCTAGTTTTAATGATAAATCAAAAATAACCTTTGTCACTTCATCACTTGTGCTAAAACCGCGAATCACTTCAACGAGTTTCATTATCGGCACAGGATTCATGAAATGCATACCAATTACCTTGTCTCCACGTTTTGTGGCGGATGCTATTTTGGTAATTGAGATGGAGGAGGTATTCGAAGCTAAAATGCAATCTGCTTTTGTGAATTTATCCAGGTCACTGAATAATTGAAGTTTTAAATCGATGCGCTCTATTGCGGCTTCTATTACAAGATCAGCATTTTTTACGCCAGTCGCCAAATCGGTAGTAGCTTTAATATTTGACATTGCGGCCTGTTTGTCAGCAGAAGTCAATAGACCTTTAACAACTTGTCTCTCTAGGTTTTTTTCTATAGTGTTTAAAGCCTTGTCAATTGGTGCTTGAGCAATGTCGATCATGGTTACATCGAATCCGTTCTGAGCAAACACATGGGCAATGCCATTTCCCATTTGTCCGGAGCCTATTACTGCAATATGTTTCATCTGATTTTATTTATTTATTAAATGCAAAGTGATAGTACCCAATATTTTTTACTGAATGACGCAGATTTCGTGATACCTGAATTTCCTATTTATTATTTACCACTTCTTTGAAGAATGGTTTTTATTGTATAAAATAAAATTTTTATATCCAATGCCAATGACATGTTTTCAATATAAATTACATCATACTTTAAACGTTGTATCATTTGATCCACATTTTCAGCATAACCATATTTTACCTGTCCCCAACTGGTTATCCCTGGACGTACTTTATGCAAATGCCTGTAATGTGGCGCCGCCACCATAATCTGATCAATGAAGTATTGTCGCTCTGGCCGTGGGCCAACCAGGCTCATGTCGCCCATCAGCACATTGAAGAATTGAGGGATTTCATCCAGCCTCACCTTTCTCATAAACCTACCAAAAGGTGTTACACGTGAATCGAACTTACTGGAGAGCATAGGTGTGCCATTCTCAGCACCTACAAGCATTGAGCGGAACTTGTATATATAAAAAGGGTTGCCGTGAAGACCAATACGTTCTTGTGTAAAAAAGACAGGTCCACGCGATGAACTTTTGATAATCATTGCACAGATGAAATAAACAGGAGAAAGCAGAATAAGAAAGAACAGTGAAACAACGATATCAAGAATTCGCTTAATTGATTGTTCCCAGACAGGCATAAGCATTGGGTTAATAATTATTAATGGTGAGCCAAATATAGAAGTCATTTTAACGGTGCCGGAAAGAATATCATACATGTCAGGAATAATCTTGATGATGACATCTGTATCTTCCAGATCATTGATGATACGTCCGATGTTTTCATGTTCGGAAGATTCAATGGCAATGATGACTTCTTCAATGGAATAATTTCTGATAATCTGCTTCAGGTTTTCCAGCCCACCTAAATGTGGAAGCAGTGGGCCCAATAATTTACCATTGTTTTGGTCAACGTGTATAAATCCCTTGAACAAATAACCCTGGCTGATTTTCTCACCTTCCAATTCATTGAAAAGTTGAAGTGCATTGTGGTTACTTCCAAGCAGTAAAGTGGGAAAGCCAATGGTGCGCTTTTTGATTTTCCTGCTTACACGTGTTGAAATTAAGAATCTGAAGGTGGCAGTGATGCCAAAATGCAATAGGAATAGATAAGTGATGGTGTGATAGTAATTACGGTAAGATCCAATGGTATCGTCCAATAAAAGCGTAAAAAAAATGATTAGCACACCAAAGGCAGAAAAATAAAATGTTTGTGCAAGTTCCTTCAACCTCGATTTCCGGAAAATATCATTATAAGTTCCTGCCAATGCATAAATCACAATCCAGCAAAGTGGCAAAATGCTGATGCCAAGATAAAACTTTGTATCAGGGATGAAGTCGATTTTGTACCCGAAAGCTTCCGATTCAATTACCGATTTTCGATATATATAAAATGCACTCCATGCAAACATGGCTGCCAGCAAATCAGCCAATATATAAACAAAAATCTGCCTGCGCTTATTCATTGTTAATTGTGAATCAATTTAAAGTTATCAAGGTAAACAATTGATTGACTTCTGCCAGATGATAGTTCAGCATATATATATACGCGAAAAAGATCGGCAGATTGATTTTCATTTACCACCTTGGATAAATCAATATATATCTTATTCCAGGCAGCCGATGTATTAACAGTCGCTACATATACGGTTTTTGTGGAAACGCCTGTGCTTACTCTCATGCCTACTGAAAAAGGCTGCTCTGTTTTATAATTTAGTTCCAGGAAAGTGCTGTTTTGCGTTACTATAGGATATCCGTCCAGCATTTGACCATCGAATTTAGGCTCATCAATGAATAGTGTGAATTTTGCTGATCTTGTTCCTTCAAAGGCATTGCTAAGTTCTGGTTCCAATTGTGCATAGCCAGTTGGTGTTGGGGAATTTGAAATAAAAGTTTCTCCGGTCCCTTCAAAATCTTCGTACCAGGTGTAATGTTGCCCTTCAAAATATTTGACAGGTATTGATGCAGGCAGTACTAATGTCTGTCCTGCAACAAAATCAACTATAGTATCATAAAAATTATAAAATGGATACTTTGTTCGTGTAGCCGAAACCCCATCTACAAAGATTCCGGCAGCAATGTTTAAGGAATGAC
>JANOXC010000024.1:0-10000 GCA_031418215.1 Bacteroidota bacterium | reverse complement strand
TGTATCAATTTTGCCTGGAGTAAAAATATTGCCCGGTTAATAGGAAGGGCTGCAAAAGAAAACCATGCGTCCATTAATGTACTTGAAAAATGTGGATTTAAACATGATCATGATGAATTATTGCACGGGCAGCAGGGGGGCGTATATTACTTAAACAAAATATAGATTATACTGAAAATGGCTCATAAACTAATGAGCTCATTTTATTTGAATCAAGCATTTCACCTGCTACTTTTTTAAATTGTGTAAGTGAAATATCATTGATCAGATTGGCGATCTCCTTTAGTGTTAAAATTTTATTAAAATAGAAAACGCTTTTTGCCATTGCCAGCATGACGTTTAATTTGTTTTCCTGCGACATGTAAATTTGTCCGATTAGTTGTTGCTTATGCTGGTTTAGCCTGCGATCAGTGAGTTTTTCATGCATCATCTTATCTAGCTCTTTAAATACAAGACTCCTCGTTTTCTCAAAATGCAATTTTTCTGTAGCAAAATAAATATGAAAAATCCCTGTATCGCTTAATGCATGATATCCGGATTCTATAGAGTAGGTGTAACCGTATTTTTCTCTGATGTTCATACTTAGACGAGAGTTCATTCCGGGACCGCCTAAAATATTATTAAGTAGAATTAATGCATACCGGTCTTCATTTTTCAGTGAGTATGCGCGACTGCCGGTGATGAAATGAAACTGACTATTAGGTTTTGTCATTGTCAACTCTGTCTTGCGAATTAGGCCTGGCTTCTTCCGTTTAATTCCGCCACTATATTTTCTTTTTGAAAAATACTTTTCACCCATTTTATATACATCGGCTTCACTGATTGATCCCGCAACAATCCAGACCATGTCATTTTCATTGTATGCTCCGCGAGTGAATTTTAAAACATCATTTTGAGAAAAGGAATGAATATGTTTTTCGCTTCCTAATATTGAATTGCCAAGTGAGTGATTTTTAAAAAGTATCCCTTCAAAATCTTCAAAAATCTGCTCATACGGCATGTCCTCATAAGCATGAATTTCATCAATCACAACTTTTTTTTCTTTTTCTATCTCTTTAACCGGAAAAGTAGAATTATATATAATATCTGAAATCAATTCAGCGGCACGGTCAACATAGCGGTTCATCACGGAAGCATGGATACATGTTTCTTCTTTCGTTGTATAGGCGTTTAACTCACCGCCAACAATTTCGAGACTGTTAAGTATGTGATAAGCTTTCCGTTTTTTTGTTCCTTTAAAAAGGATATGTTCTATAAAATGGGCAAGCCCCGTTTTATCTACCGGCTCATCCCTGGCTCCCGTTTTTATCATCAAAGCGCAGTGCGTTACAGGACTGTCAGGAATAGGGTAGTGAATTACTTTAAAACCGCCTTTTAACTCTTGAATTCGGGGTGCTTGTAGCATAAAACTTGACATTTTGGAAGGGCAAGATAATATGAAAAACATTGACAGCCTGATTTGGATTACTTGCGCTTGCCCGTTTTTGTTGATTTTGCAGGTTGAAGCAATGACTTATGGACAAAAGTGTTGAATTTTTTAACAAACTACTTGCATATTTTGACAAGGAATGTAACTTGCAGTCTTTGTAAAACCAAAATGTTAACAACCAATAAAACAATTATAGCCATAGCAGGGCTTATCCTGTTTTCCGCTAAAGTAGAAGCACAGGATACTAACCGATCAAAACCGGTTCAATATGTAGTGAAGCCGGCATACTTAAACAACATGACCCCGGCCTCCGGTGCTAGATATGCTGGGAGTAAGAATTATCTGATGGATAGTTTGAGTAATGAAATATTATTTCAAAAAAGCCAAATTGATTCATTGTTGCTTTTATTGAATAATGAGTTAAGTCGATCTCAGGCATTGGATAATAAAGTTGCCAAGCTTTCAGAAACAAATGAGAATCTAAATAATGAATTAGAACTCACACGTGGTGATCAATTGAAAACTTCTCATACCAGTACCATTTTATTAATTTTTAACATCCTGGCTGGTATTATTTTGTTGGTTGCATTGGTCTGGATTTTTAACCGAAAAAAAGATGATCCTGCAATAGCAATGGAATCTGAAATAAAAACAACATCCCGTCTGCCGGTTGATCAGCTTGATAAAAAGATGGACAGAATAGAAAAATTAGGTAAACTGCGTGATAAAGGTTTACTGACGGATGAAGAATTTCATTTACAAAAGAAACAAATTCTGGGTTAATATTATATATTTATGAGGAGTAGGCTTGTCAATCAGTTTAGAATAATTACGCCCGTTATTTTAATAGCATATCTGGTGACCTTTTTGTCATTGTTGATTGTCATCATTATCAGTACTTCAAAAGACATTGCGCTTGATACCTTAACGAAAGATCCGACAGAAACTTTGAATGCTCCATTTTATATTGGTGCATTTTCGAATTTAGGTATTATGTTGTGGAGTGGGGCAGCTGTACTTTGCATATTCACTGCATTTCATATCAGAGGTATTCCATTTTACGTAGAAGATTTCCGATTTCTAATCATCTCTGCTTTGTTGACCCTGATGTTAACATTTGATGATTTGTTTTTAGTTCACGAAGAAGTCTTTCCCAAATATTTTAACATTCCTGAAAATGCAATTATCCTCACCTACATTAATATGTTTATTATTTATCTGATACTTTTCAGACGGAAGATATTGTCGAGTGAGTTTTTAATACTCGGGTTAGCTTTTTTCTTTATTGGAATGGCCAAAGTAAGTGACCTCATTCCTTTACCAATTAAAAAAGACACGTTTCTGGAGGATGCCATTAAGCTCTTTGGTATTGTAAGCTGGTTTACTTATTTCTATCGTTTCAACAGAAAGATATTGACTGATTTTCAACAGCAATAGATTGGCTCCAACTGGAAACAAACTCCTCTTTTTTTTCGTTTAAGCTAATTGTCATGAGGTAATGATTGCCAAAATTGAAGTTGTCAAATTTCACGCTCACCTTGTAAGGATTTGTCGAGATTGTACGATTATCAATGTTAGGAAAGCTATATTTAAATTATGAAAAGGTCAATTGTCATCTTGTTTTTTATTTTGGCAGGCAAAGGCCTTTTTGCACAGGATAGGCAACTGATCATTCAGCTTCCTTTACAAAGCGAATCTAATATCTTTAAAATTAAGAATCAGCTAGCTTGTTTGGAAGGCATTCATTTTTCAGGTTATGTAAAGGATGCCTCCTGCCTTTTACTTAAATATAACACTAACCTGATTGCCGACAAACAAATTATTACCACCCTTATTCATCATTTGAATAGAAAAGTGAAGTGCAAGGTGATTGAAGGGTATACTGCTTATGAAGTTATTGATGGCAAGCTAAATGCTCCCTATTCAAAACCAAGACGAAAATAAAAAAGAGGCTGCGCATTGCACAACCTCTTTTTATCGGAATAAAATCTGTTTAATTCTTCACTAATCGTTGGTTAGAAGTTCCTTTTTCAGAAATGAAGGAAACAATATAAACGCCTTTTGACAGATTACTTATATCAATATTTTCTACCAACCCTGTTTGTTGTTTTACATAAATTTTATTTTCAACCATTCTGCCACTGGCATCCGTTAGCCTGACTTCAACTCTACCTCGTAGTTCACCCGACATTGTAAACTGCATATTTTCCTGTGCAGGATTAGGTGTGATACTGATTGATTCGTTATGAATACCTTCTTCAATACCAACAGGTGCGGTGATTGCAAAATTTTTGTCATTAATATCTAAGAAAATATTATTTGAAGCTTCCACTAATATTCGGGCTGTGGATGTTTGATTATTCGGAACAGTAAATGTATAGGAACCTGTATTCGGAACGTTCGATGCAATTAAAATAGGGAACGGATAAGTTGTACCGCCGGTTGTAGACAGATATATATTTACATTAGCTGTATTGATCGGAGCAGCTGTTGTTCCGGAAACATTCCAGGTGATAGTTTGACTTGAATTAGCAGGCCATGAAATACCAATAGTATTAGGAGAGGTAATAGCAAATGGAGTAGTGGTATTAACTACATTCACTTCAATTGGACTATCATCATATGTTACTCCGGCGCCACCTGATTTATTGTCACGTAATGTCATTCTGAAATTTAATACACGAGCATAAGCAGGTTTTAGTTCACCTCTACTATTAACATTAGCAAGAATGTTAGCGAGTTTAGGAAACAATCTCCATGTTGCAAGATGCGGAACATAGGACATAAAGATTGGCGCATCACCCACAGGAGCATTCCAGGCACCGCCGGCTCCAAGATCATACTCTTCAAAACTATATGTGATTGTATCACCATCAGGATCACTACCTGCACCGGTAAGCTTAAAAGGGGTGTTCAACGGGATATCGTAATGAAAAATAGTAAGCCCGGAAACCGGAGCATTATTCCCTGTTAAAGTACTTACAGGGCAAGTACTGCCTGAACTGAAAGTAGTATAGTCTTGCATCTGATCAAAACTTCTTGTATGCATCGTTGGAATACTGTGTGCTGCAAGATCATCAGAACCACAGATACCTGCATAACCCATAATAGTTATCGCACTTCCCGGCTCATATGCTGATGAAGCACTTCTGTTTCCTCCACCACAATTGCCCGTAACACTGTTAAAAGTATGACTACCTCCGAACTGATGTCCAATTTCATGCGCTACAAAATCAATATCAAATGCATCACCAACAGGATTTGGAAGTCCGGTAGTACCTTTTCCTTTTAGGGTATTCTGACAGACTACACCTAATCCTGCAATTCCACCACCATCTGTATTGAAAACGTGTCCTATATCATAATTTGCTGCACCGATAATGGTATTGCAAGTAGTAACGTTAGTTGTTAATGTTGCAGAATTAGAAATGTTTGTATAAGGGTCAGTACCGGCATTGGTATAAATTAAAAGTGTGTCATTCGCAATTAAAACAAGTCTGATTGCGAGTTCTTTTTCATAAACGCCATTTACCCTGTTGGAAGAAGTGATCATTGCTGCCAATGCGCCGGCTTTGGTACCACCAAAAACAGCAGCATACTCACCGGTACAGGCTAATGCCAGTCTGTATGTTCTTAACAGGTCACCAGAACTACGTTGAACATCAGTACTGTGCATGTCATGAATTGCTCTTAATTCTTCAGCCTGCTTTTTATTCCAGGTATCATTATCATCATATGCACAACCGGAATATACACCTGAACGGACAGCATCGTTTTTATTGTAACATATATATAACTCAGTTGTTTGTTGATTGTATGGATCTATAAATATTTCACCATCACCCGACAAAATCATTGAGTGAAAGCCCCATTGAGTAACATCAAGTTGCACTGTTGCTGTTGGGTCATCAATTCCCTGACCGGCCCATGTCTTCATTTCAGGATAATTAACAACCAACCCCGGTTCGTAAACAGGAGATTCTACAATACTAAAACGTTGAAAGCTGCCGTCAGGCATTGGCAATGCAACAATTGTTTGGCGCGATTTAGCATCCTGTGTGCGCTCAAAAGGAGCACTCATCAAAAGTTGCTTCATTCCTGTCAGGTTTAATTGAAGGGTTCTACATTTTTTTGTGTTAATTGCTTGTTCTCCGGATGTACGTGCATTCGAGCTTGAAACATTTGTCCATAGTTCGTTGCTATCGGCAGCAAACAAATTAACTCCGACTATCACTAATAGAAATGTAATTAATTTTTTCATGAGATGAATTTTATGTTTTGTTTGGGATTTCCTAGCAAATTTAAAGGTTTAATCATTGAATAAAAAAAGAAAACCCCGACATTTTTGATGCCGGGGCTAAATATTACAAACAATTGTTAATAGTGATTAAGCCTGGGCGGTGGGGCCTCCAAAATTCATTGGGATTCCAACTCCTTCCGTCTGTTTAATAACACCGTGAACTGCTTCAAACTTACCAATATTATCAGCCAATGCAGCAATGAGCCTTTTAGCATGCTGTGGTGTAAGGACAATACGGGCTTTGACTTTGGCTTTGGGAACACCAGGCATCACTTTTACGAAATCTACAACGAACTCTGAATTAGAGTGTGTAATGATTGCAAGATTAGAATAGATACCCTCAGCAATTTCCTCTGATAACTCAATGTTGAGTTGATTTTGATTTTTATCTTCCATTTGTCAAATTATTAAGTGTTTAACCTTATTAATTATAATGTTTTGCTAATTGAATCCTGAAGCGATATTTTCTCCAGGATTAAGCGCATTACTGAACCTCTTCAACCTCTTTTTTGGAGGCCATCAGAAGATCATATTCTTCCTGTGAACCCACAATGAGTTTTTCGTACTCACGTAATCCTGTTCCGGCAGGAATAAGGTGGCCAACAATAACATTTTCCTTCAATCCATTCAGATAATCAATGCTTCCACGGATGGCTGCTTCATTCAACACCTTAGTAGTTTCCTGGAATGATGCTGCTGAAATCCAACTCTTAGTATGGAGGGAAGCCTGTGTAATTCCTTGAAGAAGGGTAGACGATGTTGCAGGCATTGCATCACGATAGTCAACAAGTTTCATGTCCTTACGTTTCAACTGTGAATTTTCATCACGTAATCTGCGCAGCGTAACAATCTGTCCGGCTTTCATTGTAGGAGAATCACCCGGATCATTGACAACTTTCTTATCAATAATCGCATCGTTTTCTTCACTGAAATCGATCTTATTAACCGCTTCTCTCTCTAAGAAACGGGTATCGCCCGGATCTTCAATAATTACTTTACGCATCATCTGGCGAACAATCACTTCAAAGTGCTTGTCGTTGATCTTCACACCTTGCAAACGGTAAACTTCCTGAACTTCATTTACCAGGTATTCCTGAACCATTGTAGGCCCTTTGATTGCTAAAATATCACTTGGTGTAATGGCGCCATCAGATAGGGCATGACCGGCACGGATGAAATCGTTATCCTGCACAAGGATGTGCTTTGCCAATGGAACAAGATATCTTTTAACTTCCCCATCACGCGCTGTTACTACAATCTCTCTGTTACCACGCTTAATACCGCCATAACTTACCACACCATCAATTTCAGAAACAACGGCAGGGTTAGAAGGATTACGTGCTTCGAACAACTCTGTTACCCTTGGAAGACCACCTGTGATATCACCGGAACGGCCCATCGTACGTGGAATTTTTACAATTACTTCACCGGCTTCAATCTTATCATCCAGGTTTACCATGATATGAGCACCAACAGGGATGTTATATGCTTTTAAAATATCTTTTCCTGACACAATTTTTATTGCAGGGTTCTTTGTTTTATCACGACTGTCGACAACTACTTTTTCCTTATAACCTGTTTGCTCATCAGTCTCTTCTTTAAAAGTGATACCTTCTTCAATATGTTCGAAACCGATTTTACCGGCTACTTCAGAAATGATAACAGCGTTGTATGGATCCCAATCTGCAATAGTGGCACCTTTTTCAACTTTCTGTCCATTTTTCATATATAAATGGGCACCATAAGGAATGTTATGTGATGCCAAAACCGCTTTAGTATTTGGATCAACAACTCTTAACTCTCCTGAACGGCCGATAACAACTTCCGCTTCCGTAGTTTTCTTACCATGCTTAATAGTTCTTACTTCTTCAAGCTCAATAATACCACCAAATTTTGCAATGATGCTAGATTCAGTAGATCCTTTTGAAGCCACACCTCCAACGTGGAAGGTACGAAGTGTAAGCTGTGTACCCGGCTCACCAATAGACTGTGCGGCAATTACACCAACAGCTTCTCCTTTTTGAACCATACGTCCGGTAGAAAGATTTCGACCGTAACATTTTGCACAGCAACCTTGTTTTGACTCGCAGGTAAGTACCGAACGAATCTCTACCATTTCTATTGGAGACTCTTCAATTTTTGAAGCAATATCTTCTGTAATTTCCTGTCCTGCCTGAACCAGCATTTCATTCGTTTGCGGATGATATATATAATGAAGTGATACCCTTCCAAGAATACGATCATACAAACTCTCCACAACTTCTTCCTGATTCTTAAGTGCTGTTTCTGCCAAGCCACGCAACGTACCACAATCTTCTTCATTAATAATTACGTCCTGTGCAACATCAACCAGCCTTCTTGTTAAATAACCGGCATCAGCAGTCTTCAAGGCAGTATCGGCCAAACCTTTACGTGCACCGTGAGTCGAAATGAAATACTCAAGGATGGAAAGACCCTCTTTAAAGTTCGATAAAATCGGGTTTTCAATAATCTCACCACCGGAAGCACCTGATTTCTGCGGCTTCGCCATCAATCCCCTCATTCCTCCTAATTGACGAATCTGCTCTTTAGATCCCCGCGCTCCTGAATCAAGCATCATATACACAGCGTTGAAACCTTGTCTGTCAGTTGACAGCTGTTTCATCAAAGTATCGGTAAGCTTTGAATTGGTACGTGACCAGATATCAATGATCTGATTATATCGCTCGTTATTGGTAATGAAACCCATGTTGTAATTGTTCAACACTTCTTCAACCTGCTCATTGGCTTTGTTTACGAAAGTTTCTTTTTCTACGGGAATAATTACATCATTCAGGTTAAAAGACAAACCACCTTTAAACGCCATTTTAAAACCTAGATCTTTGATATCATCGAGGAAACGTGCTGTTTCAGCAATTCCGGTTTCCTTTAAAACATTACCAATAATTTCACGAAGCGATTTCTTGGTAAGGAGTTCGTTGATGTATCCAACAGAATGCGGAACCACTTCATTAAACAATACGCGACCTACTGTGGTATCAATAATTTTGAAAACGAGTTTGCCTTCTTCCTTCACCTTTGCTTTTACCTTAATAAAAGTATGAAGGTCGACGCGCTTTTCGTTGTAAGCAATGATTACTTCCTCTGCATTATAAAACGTCATGCCTTCTCCTTTAATAAAAAGTTCAGGGGTAGAAAGACGTCCTTTTGTAATGTAATATAATCCAAGTACCATGTCCTGAGAAGGCACAGTAATAGGCGCACCATTTGCAGGATTCAGGATATTATGAGAAGCCAACATTAAAAGTTGCGCTTCTAATATGGCGGCATTTCCAAGCGGCACGTGGACAGCCATCTGGTCACCGTCGAAATCGGCGTTGAAAGCGGTACATACCAAAGGATGCAACTGAATTGCTTTTCCTTCGATCAACTTAGGTTGAAATGCCTGAATACCTAATCGGTGAAGCGTAGGAGCACGGTTTAGCATTACAGGATGGCCTTTCAGCACATTCTCCAATATATCCCAAACGATGGCATCTTTCCGGTCAACAATCTTCTTAGCAGACTTTACTGTCTTAACAATACCACGCTCAATCATTTTACGAATGATAAACGGCTTGAATAACTCAGCGGCCATATCTTTTGGCAATCCACACTCATGTAATTTTAATTCTGGTCCGACAACAATTACCGAACGCGCTGAATAATCAACACGTTTTCCAAGTAAGTTCTGACGGAAACGACCTTGCTTTCCTTTTAAAGAATCAGAAAGTGATTTTAAAGCCCTGTTGGATTCAGTCTTAACAGCATTTACTTTACGTGAATTATCAAACAAGGAATCAACAGCTTCCTGAAGCATCCTTTTTTCATTTCTTAAGATTACATCCGGAGCTTTAATTTCCAATAAACGCTTCAGACGATTATTACGGATGATTACCCTGCGGTAAAGATCATTTAAGTCAGAAGTTGCAAAACGACCGCCATCCAATGGAACGAGTGGGCGTAACTCAGGTGGAATAACCGGAACAACCTTAACGATCATCCATTCAGGATGATTTTCAATATGCTCATTTGCCTGACGGAATGCTTCTACAACATTCAAACGCTTTAGGGCTTCATTTTTTCTTTGTTGAGAGGTTTCTGTATTGGCCTGGTGACGTAAGTTATAACTTAATTGGTCAAGGTCAAGACGGGAAAGGAGGTCGTACAATGCCTCAGCACCCATTTTCGCCACGAACTTATTAGGGTCCTTGACGTCCAGGTGTAGGTTATCTTTTGGTAAAGTATCAAGA
>JANOXC010000023.1:0-46180 GCA_031418215.1 Bacteroidota bacterium | reverse complement strand
CGTTCTGTTCCAGGGAAGTGTAGGACGGACTGATTTGCCCGGAGGTGATGCACACACGCTTTTCACGAGTATACAACAGCGGCTGTTTGTTCTTCCTGATGAGCTGGTCGTTTATCCCGGACATGGGCCACAAACAACGATTGGTTATGAAAAGAAATTTAATCCATTTCTGACTGATGCTGCCTCTTATACTTCTTAACATTTATTATGTCGCAATCAAAAGGTATAATAAACTTTAAAATGTTAAGGGTAATTGTTTTTAGTATTTTAATCCTGATTTGTTTTAATAGTGCATTGGCGCAGCATGTTACCTTGTCGCCTGAAAGCATCGATGATCCGGGTTATGAGCATGTAAAGGTAATTGGTCAAGCAGAAAATGGATTTTACCTTTTACAGAGCAACATTTCTTTGCAAATTCAAAAAGACAATGTAGGCTTTAAGAACAGAAAATATAAAATCAGTTTTTACAATTTTGGATTAGCACCCAAATGGTTTATTAATCTTGAAGAGGTGAAGGATGAAAAAAATATTGACGTTGTAGTTGTTTTCAAAGGGAATGCGATGGTATTGACAAGTCAATGGCAACGCACTGAAAATACTATTACTTATTATGGTAATTTATTTGGAGAGGACGGAAAGGCCATTATCAGCAATAAGAAAATAGGCACCATTAATATTGAAAAAGGCAATGATGTAAAAAAAGCCAGAGTAATTATTTCTCATAATGAACAAAATGCAATGGTTGTTGTAGAGGAAGATCGGGAAAATGATCAGGTCTTACATTTAATGACTCTTGACACAGCCCTTAATATGACATTGCAGCAAAAGCCTGTGATCAACTATACAACGAAACAATTTGATATTACTGATATGGCTTTGGCTGATGGGAAGCAAGTGGCTGTTATTGGGCAGAGTTTTGAGAAAAATCAAAATGGACAGAAACAGAAACTCATTCGTTATAAATTGCTTTTGTTGCGAAAGGATGAAAACGACTTTGAAGAATCTATCATTTCATCAGGAGAAAGAAGCATTACTGAAGCTGCCTTGTCAATTGATAACTATAATAGAAAAGCTGTAGTGGCAGGATTTTATAATGATAATGAATCATTTGCTGGAACGGGCATTTTGTTTGCTTCATCATTATTGGATTCTATTGCTCCATTGGAAATAAAATCAGTAATTATTGACGAAAGTGCACGTATGAAATTGGTTGGGGAAAGGAATAGCGGCGCTAATACGGGATTGTATACTTATCCTATCAGAAAATTAGTGTTGAGATCAGATGGTGGCGCTGTGATAATTGCAGAAGCAGCATATTACAGCGAATATTCATATTACGATTATTTTACACAGTCGTTTACACGAAGAACAGAATATCATTATGATAATGTTGTAATTATGTCAATTCATACGGATGGTACTATCGACTGGAGCGGCGTGTTAAGAAAGGATCAGGTGTCAATGGATGATGGCGGGTTTCTTTCTTCTTTCAATACTGTTCTGCAAAGTGATCATATAGATCTGTTATATAATAGTGATAACGGCCGCAACAATGAAGTGTCACTATTTACCATTAATAATAAAGGAGTAACTGATCAGAAATCTATTACCCGTACCAGTGAGCATATCACGATAATACCACAGTCTGGAAAACAGGTTGATGAAAACACTTTGATCACAACAGCTATTCAGAAAAAAAGGTTGTTCCTGGTGAAGTTTGAATTGGAGTAGTTTTTCTAAATTCAATTATTTTTAATAATTGAAAAACGAACTAATTGTTTTTCTTTCCGTCGCCAATTCTAAATAAACTAATCGGGCCATGTAGCTTCAATGGAGTTGCATCTGCCGGTTGACCTAAAACATTTATTATGCATATATAATAATAGGTGCCGTCAGGAACGTCTTCTCCATCGTTGTTTCTTTTGCCATTCCATTTAATTTCAGGATCAGTGGTCTCGAAAACCAGTGCACCCCAACGATTAAAAATTTTAATGGAAACATCTTTGATGTCTCGGAAGTTTAACCCACTACCTAGTTGTTCAATTGGAGTGAATAAGTCATTCATGCCGTTTCCATCCGGTGTAAAGATGTTGGGCAATTCATAGAGTGGGCAACTCTCAATACAAATAGTGTTTGACGAATCGCTTACATTCCCATTTGTATCAGTAGAAGTAATGTAATAGCAGCCGCCTATTTGCGTAGTCCGTACAAATGAATAGCTCGTCAGATTAGTGAGGAAAAAACCAACAGAATCAAATGTTTCATTTTCTTCAGTAGCAAAATAAATGGTAAAGTAATCAATGTCTGTTGCTTTACAACTGTCTTGTGATATGAAGGACCAGGAAAATTCCACACTGGAAGAGTCGCAGTTGGAATTTGCAGACAGCGATGCTTTGCAAGGCGCTTCATTGTCATAAGGAATGGTGCATGCCTCTTGTGAGGAATTTAATATAGGGTAAACAAGACTGGAGTCAGCATAAAAACCTTTGCTTATCACATAGTAGCAATAAGTACTGTCGTTTATAGTTGTATAATCTGTGTAGTTAATTGCCATTGTAGAATCGATCAATGAAAAAGAGGTTGTTAATCCCTTTCTATAAATATAGTAAAGATCATTTGTCCATGGTACAACTAAATTCCAGGATAATTTTGCTTTGAAATCTCCGGGCATCACTGTAAGGAAAATGCTGGTGGCTTCCTGCGAAAGGCCCAGGAAAATATTGCTGTTGTAATAGAAACGAACACGGTATTTGTATTGGTTACTAAAAGTGTTTAGCCCGTTTTCATTATAAGTCGTGTCAGCAGCATTTGTAAATGTTGCAACATCGCTAAACACATTAGAACCGACATCCGCCCTTTGTAAAACATATTGATATGGGCCCGGAAATTGATTGGTGTCAAGGTCAACAGGCGGACTCCATGCTATATAGATGGTGCCGTTAGCTAAATCTGTTGACTTCACATCAACATTTGTAATAACCGGAAGATCTCTTTGTAATATTGTGCATGTCTCAACGGAGGCATATCCTTCAATACCATCAGTGAAAAATGCTGTGATGATATAGCAATATTCAATGGCAGGTGATAATCCTAACCCGTTGTTGTTGTCATTAAATATCGTGTCATTTATGTCAACATTATTGCCGATTAATTGATAACCAGTTGAAACTGGAACGCCTGTTTCACAATAACCGGGAATATAGTTAGCTTTATTTTCTCTCCTGTATATATTATAACCTTTTGCATTTGGGCAAATACTTTTATTCCAGCTAACAGCTATACTGTCACCCAGCGGATCGGCCATTGGATTTTTAGGCGCAGGCCCAACAACAGTAATTTTGATGGTTTGCAAATCAACAAGGTTCACAGTAGGATTATCGTCTATGGCTTTAAATATAACCTGATATGAATTTCGCCTGATATGCGAACAATCTGTATTCCAAAAAAATTGATAAGATGCACTTCCGAAACCACTAACATTAGTGACATCTTCAATAGCCGGGCTAATGGATAATTCATACGGTTCACCTGTTGCACTTATTGTAACCAGTTCATTGTCTGGTTCAATTGCAGTAACATTAAAAATTAGTGTTGATCCTGCTTCCACACATGTGTCGTGTGCAAAAATTTGTGGTGGATTGTTCGTTGAAGACGCTATTTCAACCTGAAAATCGCGTGTGACATAGCCGATATTGATGACATTACCATTTGATAGTTTACGCCATTCGCGAATGATGATGGCATAGTTAAAAAGGAATTCTCCCGATAGCCGCTGTGAATTATATTCTGGACTGTCCCATATAAAATCGCCTGTTACAGCATTTACGATGATTGAAGAATTAGGGAAATCAGGAGCGCCTTCCGGTAGATAATAACCTTGGCAAATTGAACCGCCAAGTCCTCGACAATCCGTTATTTCGTAACTTAAACTGTCACCATCCGGATCATACGCATTGGGATTATGAATAAAAATTTGTCCAAAGGTACCATGATCGATAGGAGGCTGTAATAAGATGGGTGAGTTATTCCCTGTTGTACCATTGTTGATGACGAGCTTTGACTGAACAAAAAACGCCTGTTGAACAGAGTTGGCCATATTATCCACATCGTCATTCCTGTTTTGATCTATGAAGTATAAAACATATGTTCCTGCACCTTGATAAGTATGTATGCCTTCATATATATTCTTTTTAGTAAACGGAGCAATGGTATCACCAAATCCATTCGGACCATTAACCCTTGGTATAGTATCGCTTTCGCCATCACCCCAAAAAATCTCCAACTTATCCCTGTCAGGAGGTTGTGATTGCGGCGTCTGCTTAGTATTGGTATAGGTAAAAATACTAACCTTATAAGTGTTGCCTGAAATATGCGAATAAGTAATTTCTCCTGCTTTATTATGCGTTGCAAATAGATTTGATGATGATAGTAAAATCATCACCCCAGAAATGAATATATATATATACCAAAAAAGCTTGAACTTCATTTTACTAAGTGTACTAAATTTAATAAGTAATTAATTGCTGTTCCATTATTGGCAAGTTCCTGTTTTCGTATTGTTGGTTTCTAAGTTGAGGTTCAAAGCCTGCCTGGCGAATAGCTTCCTGTATGCCGTTACTTGTGAAACGATGCGGGGCACCGGCGGCAGACACTACATTTTCTTCAATCATGATAGAGCCAAAATCATTGGCACCTGCATGAAGGCAAACTTGTGCTACTGATTTGCCAACAGTTAGCCAGGAAGCTTGTATGTTTTGTATGTTGGGCAGCATGATGCGGCTCATGGCAATCATTCGGATATATTCGTCACCGGTAACAAAGTTGCGAATACCTTTTACATTTTTTAAAATGGTGTTTTCATCCTGGAAAGGCCACGGGATGAAGGCTATAAACCCTTTGGCGTCAACAGGCTTCTCTGCCTGAACTTCTCTTAACCATACAAGGTGTTCAAATCGTTCAGCTATCGTTTCAATATGCCCAAACATCATAGTAGCTGAAGTAGTAATATTTAGCTGATGAGCGGCCCTCATTACATCCAGCCATTCGCGGCCACTGCATTTGCCTTTGGATATCATCCTCCGCACCCTGTCGTTTAGTATTTCAGCACCTGCACCTGGGAGGGAGTCTAACCCTGCTGCTTGCAGTTCTAACAGCACCTCTCGATGTGTCATCCTTTCTAACTTAGCAATGTGTGCTACTTCAGGAGGCCCAAGTGTATGTAATTTGATTTCCGGAAAAAGGGTTTTTATTTCTTTAAACAAATCGGTGTAAAAACGTAGACCTAAATCAGGATGATGCCCCCCTTGAAGTAACAGTTGTTCTCCCCCAAGTCTGATGGTTTCTTCAATTTTTATTTTATATTGATCAATGGTAGTAATGTATGATTCCTGATGACCGGGGATACGGTAAAAGTTGCAAAATTTGCAATTGGCAATGCATACATTCGTGGTATTCACATTTCGGTCAATGATCCAGGTAACTTTGTTGCCTGGTTTCTGACGTTGTCGCAAGTAATTTCCCACATACATCAACTCGCTTGTTGGCACTTTCTCAAAAAGCAACATTCCTTCTTCGGCACTCAGGAATTCCATTGCTAATGCCCTTTTCAATAAAGCCTCTGTATTCATTTCCTTATAAAATTGTGACCACGTAATTTAACCTTTTTTGGAAGCTGTGTAGCAATGCTTACCTTCATCCGCTCAAAGTTAAAGGTTATTATGCATACCACTTTAAAATTAGTGCCAACTCATGGTAAAAATGACCATTTGTTGATCTTTACGAAAGGGAAAACGGATTTTGACAAGCAATTGTTTTCTGATGCTGAAAAAAAGTACCTCGGCGAACAATTAACAAAAGACAAGAAACAAGTCGTTATCAACCAGCTTCACCGCTTTGTTTTCGTTCAATCCAGTGATGTCACAAAGAAAAAGGAGCCTTACCACGCATTGGAAGAATTTCGAAAAGCGGGGGCAAAATGGGCCGCTAAAGCCAATGCAGAAGGCATTAAAAAAATTGTACTTGTTGACAATGGAAAAGTGGATGCTTTACTGGCTGTTGCAGAAGGAATTGCCCTCACAAATTACCAGTTTTTAAAATATAAGACAGGCACAAAAAAAGGGGAGCATAGCCTCCAGGAGATTGTGATTGCCGGTAAACGAATTGAAAAACGTTCTGTTGATCGTCTGAACATTGTTATTGAAGCAACCTGTAAAGCTCGCGACCTTGTAAATGAGCCGCAATCTTTTCTTAATGCAACGGTTTTTGCCACTGAATTGAAGGGTCTTTGTAAAAAAGCAGGCATCAAATGTGAGGTCTTTAATAAGCAGAAAATCAAAGGTCTTAAGATGGGAGGTCTAATGGCTGTAAATCTCGGCAGCCCGCAACCGCCCACCTTTACTGTGATGGAATGGAAGCCACGGAATGCCATCAACAAAAAGCCATTTGTATTGATTGGAAAAGGGGTTGTTTATGATACCGGGGGTATGAGTTTAAAGCCGACTGCCAACAGTATGGATTATATGAAATGTGATATGGCCGGGGGTGCCGTTGTTGGTACTGCCATCTATGCCATTGCAAAAGCTAAGTTGCCAATATATGTCGTTGCACTGGTGCCCGCCACAGATAATCGTCCCGATGGAGATGCATATGTTCCTGGCGATGTAATTACTATGATGAGTGGTAAAACAGTTGAGGTGCTGAACACAGATGCAGAAGGAAGACTCATTCTTGCAGATGCTTTACATTATGCAAAAAGATATGACCCAGCGCTGGTTTTTGATTTTGCCACACTTACTGGTGCAGCAGCAGCAGCAATCGGTCATTATGGAATAGTTGCGATGGGTACAGCCGATGATAGCGTGATGACATTGTTAAATAATAGCGGGAATAATGTATATGAGCGTTTGGCTGTTATGCCTTTCTGGGACGAATATGATGAACTCTTGAAATCTGATATTGCAGATCTTAAAAACATTGGCGGTCCCAACGCCGGAGCAATCACAGCCGGCAGGTTCTTAAATAATTTTGTGGATGCACCTTATGTACATTTTGATATTGCCGGACCGGCCTTCAATAAATCGCCTGACAGTTACAGAAGTAAAAATGGTACCGGTGTAGGTGTTCGATTGTTGTTTGATTTCTTTTGTAAAAAAGCTTCGGTTAAATAACCAACATTAATAACCAAAGCTGAATTATAAAATTTAATGTTTAATAAATTATTTCACTATTGTCCGAGAAAAAATTACATGAACTAACGAATTGCTTGCTGCTAGCGGTTCTTAGTCCCTCTCCTTTGGAGAGGGGTTGGGGTGAGGTCATTTGATCAAAATTCAATGCTGGCAACGGTTTCAGATGAAGAAATTAATTTAATCTGACAACAGTGAAATTATTTAATATATATATACGATTGACATTTTTCAAACAACTCAAACCACTTAAACAATTCAAACCATTTTTTTTAATTCAATAGATAATTATAACAATGTAATAGCATAAGGAAATCAATGAGCAGCGAACACGAACATAAACCGAGGATTGGCATTACAATGGGCGATTTTAATGGTGTTGGCCCGGAGGTTATCATCAAAACTTTTGCCGACACCAGGATGTTGCAGGTATGTACGCCGGTAATATATGGGTCATCAAAAGTAATTTCATTTCATCGTAAAGCCATTAACAACCAGGAGTTCAATTATAATACAGTACGGAATGTAAAAGAAGCAATACACCGGAAGGTTAACCTCATCAATTGCTGGGAGGAAGAAGTAAAAATCGATATTGGTAAACCTTCTTCAATCGCCGGGCAATATGCGTTTAAATCTTTGGAAGCTGCTACCAATGATCTTCAGCAAGGGTTGATTGATGCCATGGTAACAGCGCCTATTGATAAGAGTACTATTCAAAGTGAACAATTTGCTTTTCCCGGACATACCGAGTATTTAGCTGCTAAATTCAATGTTAGCAATTATGCCATGATGCTGGTTGCAGATTCTTTACGTGTTGTTGTTTTAACAGGACATATTCCAGTAAGTACAGTAGCATCAGAAATTTCAATTGAGAAAATTGTTTCAACAATTGGATTACTGAATAATACCTTGAAACGTGATTTCGGAATAAGGAAACCAAAGATTGCAGTGCTGGGATTAAATCCACATGCAGGAGATGGCGGACTTATTGGAAAAGAAGAGGAAACAATTTTATTACCCGCCATTAAACAAGTAAATGAAAAAAATGTTTTTGTATATGGACCTTATGCTGCTGATGGTTTTTTTGCAACAGGGAATTACAGGAAGTTTGATGCAGTGTTAGCAATGTATCACGATCAGGGATTGGTTCCTTTCAAAACCATTGCTTTTAACAGTGGGGTGAATTATACAGCAGGCCTTCCTGTAGTTCGTTGTTCACCCGATCATGGAACGGCCTATGATATTGCAGGAAAAGGAATTGCTTCGGAAGACTCATTCCGCGAAGCTGTTTATATGGCTTGTGATATTTTACAAAAGAGATTGCTGTATGATGAAGTAAATGAAAAACCACTTTTGTTTTCTAAGAAGAGCGGCGATCGGTAATGCACTTAATTGAATAAACCACTAAATACGCAGCACTTTATTTTACCGCATCAAGTACATCTTACCCCATCCTTTTGTGAAATACTGATCTGCAGTTGTTTCGCGCTGTTCTATATTTTCTCCATTGATTCTGGTAACTACTCGATAGAGGTAAACGCCATTTGCTAATCGGTCACCATATTCATCACGGCCATCCCAGGCATAATCAGTAACATTACGTCCAATGTGGATAGTGCCTAATTCCCCTCGGGTAATGGTACGAACAATCTTGCCAGTTACTGTCATAATCTGAATGTTAAAATCAGGTGGTATTTCACTTCCTGTCAAAACAAAAACAAATTTAGTGGCAGTGGAAAAAGGATTTGGATAATTAATAACATTGGTGATAGTACTTCTGTTGATTATCTCAAACTTAATTCTGTAATCATTATCGCCTGATAGATTGCCTGATTCATCCGTTGCCGAGATAATTAGTTGGTATTCACCATCAGTTGCAAAAATTGGGAAATATTCAATTTTAAAACTGTTTTTCGGTAATACTGCAGGTGCCCATTTTAAAAGTGCATTGTTAGTTGATACACCTGGTGCCAGCTCAAAATTCAAATAACGTATTGAACCATCGGGATGCTGAAGCCTGATGCGATAATTAGAAGTGTCATTTAAAGCAATGAATTTATTTTCATCACGCAATTGAATTAATATGCCGGGTTTAGCAGAAACAATATCCCCATTTAAAATATGTACGCCGTCAAATGTAACATCTAATAACGGATTGGTATTATCTGTTTTTACATAAAAAGGAATAGAAGTAATGTTATTATAATGATATTGTTCCGGCTGATCATTGTTGGGATTTACTTCCACCCATAGTGTATTATTACCTGCATATCCGCGACTGTTAAAAGTAATGCTGGTCATAATGGTGTCGCCCGCCGGAAGTTGCCGATGCATTCTGTTGCTGCCAATGATATGTCGTACGTTGTTTTTGTCATATATAAAGTAATTTACCAACAAGGTATCCATGCCGATCGTACTGATGTTTTCAAATGCAATGGTGAAATGAACATCTTGTCCTTCTTGTACAATGCCACTATCAAGGTTGTAATATTTAGTGTTTAATGCACCCTCGGGTACAGGTTGGTAATAAACTTGCCATTTATCCATTTGTGGTGGGGTAGGGGCCGAACCTAAATCCTGTTTAAATGCTTTCAATTTCAGATAAGGATAAGTGGAGGCATCAATTACGGTGTTTAAAGTGTCAACATCAAACTGAGTGGGTGAAATGCTGTCTAATAGTTTAATTTCATTCCCTGCGCTATTCACACCATAAACACTTAAAGAAATAAGATCCTGTGTTGGTCCCGTTTCTGTACTGTGAAATCCCCAATGCAATGAATTCCATTGTAAGGCAGGTCCAACAAGTGATGATGTCATTATGCCAGTATTCCATCTGCCGCCAATCAATGTGTTAATTTCAAGATTCTTATTGATGCTATCACCTATATAAAATATCGTTTCAGCCGGATAGCATTTTCTCATGAAACATAAAAAAATATCAGCGTCCTGTAATTGATTTACGTTGGATGCACCCATGCCGGCTAGAGTGTTAAACAAATTTGTTTGAACAGAAGAATAATCAAAGTCACCATGAATACCAGTTCTTCCGGACCAGAGTACAATATAATCTCCACAAGGAATGGAGTCCGTTAATGCATTAACTAAACTATTCACATAAGAAGGATTGTTGTAAGGGAAAAGAAAATATTTTTCATAACGAGGTCTACAGGTAGCAATTCCAGAAAGCGGGTCCCATGTGTTGATTTGGCCAAGAAATTCATTTTGCGTATTCCATGCATAGGAATTATCAAGTGAATCAAGCACAATTAATGCAAATGCATTTCCGGCAGCGCCGCACCCACCGCCTTCAACTAATGCATTGTTCAGATAAAGTCCAGGATCTGCATTACCTAAAATCGGAGTATAGAAATTCAAGGCACGCACCGAGTTGGAGTCAGATACAAAACTAAAAGGCTGACTGAAATTATCAGCATAAATTAAATTTGTATAGGAGTCATTACGAAATTGATGGAAGTGAGCCTGCGACCATCCACTAACACCCGGTATATATACAAAAGAACTTGTTTTCCATTGGTATCGATTCGATATAGATGTGTCAGCAGATGAAATGGAATCATTGGCAACTCTCCAATAATAAACAACATCTGAGTCAAGCGTAAACGGAATGGGATGGCTTACAATTCCGCTTGCATTTGGCGTGACGCCAGCGTGCATCAAGGAGTTAAAATGATCATTGGTATCTACTTCAAATCGATAACTGCGGGGCGGGGCGAATAAATTAGCAGTTGTTGCTTTTAGTGAAATATTATTTGTTGGCACTATGGCGAATAGCTGAGGATAAACAGGATTTATATCAGTTGAATTGATGATCAGTGGGGCACCGGCATGGTTATTTACAGTGTTTTCATATTCATCAATTACATTGTCTTCATCAATTACAACCTGGAAGCCATTTAAACCTGCACCGTTTTGAAAATCTACCGGAAGTTTAATTGAAAAAGTATCTTTAAAATGTGTGGACTCCACAACCAAAAGTGTATCAAAAGATTTGCCGTCAGGAAAAGTACGCGTTAGCTTTAATTGAAATGGTTGGTGATTTGTTTTCGCAAGATTTGTTACCACTACATTTACTTCAAATTTTTCTGTTTGAGTTGTAATGATTGGTGGCGTAAAGTACACATCCTGATCACTAATGCTTAATTCCCTTTTCGGATACACATTCAATAAAATTGCAGGATCGCCATGCAAAGTATAGTTCATGCAAACACTTTTTTCACCGGCATTTGCTGAGATTACTGAATCAACTGTTTGTTTCATTGTTTCTCCCAATGTGGTATTGTAGTTCAATGCGAAGGCTTGTTTATGAAACTCAGTTGAATAAACATCAAGTTCATCAGCATATGCCTTATCAGGCACGGCCATAAATGCTATAGCGGCTTTTTGGGGAGCTAATACAAATCTTTCATTCAGTAATTTTATTGGTGAATGGATGTCTCCTACAAGGCAAGATTGCGCTAGTATTATCGGATATTTTCCAACATTTGTATAATTCTCAGGTGCATCAGTGGAAACATCAAATGCAGAACCTGCTGCATGTCCGTAAAATGTCATCATCGAACAGCCATCATCAATCAGGCTTTGTAAGTATTGAGTTTGGTTAATTTGAATCGGGTCTGATGAGTTTTTTAGGAATGTCTCCACATGTCCGCCAAATAAAGTATCTTCAATAATAGACTTGTACTTACTTAGTTTTTGTGCTAAATCAATTTGTTCCTCTGCATTATTGCCGCCACCAAAATGCAAAATGCGCTTCATCCATGCTGCCGGAAACTGGCGCTGTGCTGCTTCGTATTGACGAATTTTATTTAGGTAATTGTATATGTCAGATTCAGTTTGTGCTGAAAGCCGCCCTGTGGCAATTTCAGGTTTGAATTGTGATGTGTTTAATTTTGATGTAAACATTTGATCAGCCGGAGGCTCTCCATAAGTAGGCACTGTATTCAGGGCATAATTGCTGCCCGAACGTGACGACAATGAAATAACTGATTTGCCAATCAAAAATAGGAATTTCGGTTTGGGATTTTGATTGTCAAGAAGAAAATCACAGAAGTTACGTATCGCAATAGGATGTTTGGGAATACCCCAGGCAAATTGGTCGTATAATTCATCAATATCAGCCATAAGTGATGGATGATTGGTTGAATCACGGTAAGCGGCATATGCTGATGCAGCATTCCAGAACATTTTATGGGTAATGATTAAATATTCTTTATTATTTGCTAAGAAATTGAAATTGGAAAAGTATCCGTTATTCCCTACCGGATGAATGAGCATGTTTCCCGAAACAGCAAACGTTTGAAGTGAATCGGCTAACCAGCATTTTTTTTCTGAATTGTTGACAGGAACAAGGCCTTTAAAACTGTTTCCATTTTTAACTAGAACAACACGCTTTAAAGTGTCTCCTGAAATTATATATAATAGTGGATTAGCGACAGAGATATTGTTTAGTACTGTTAAAACTTTTCCAGATGCG
This sequence comes from Bacteroidota bacterium, assembly GCA_031418215.1. GTDB lineage: Bacteria > Bacteroidota > Bacteroidia > AKYH767-A > OLB10 > JANOXC01. The sequence goes on along the minus strand of JANOXC010000023.1, from coordinate 33,502 downwards.
CCACTGTTATTTATTGCCATTGGTAATTGCATGCCTGTAAAATCAAAATTTCTTTTGTAACGAATTTTTACATAGGCTACATGAATGTAATTCTTGTAAGTGGCGCTGTCTGATTGTGGCTCTATTCGAATTGTTAAATTCCCATTTGATATTCCGGCAGCAGAAAAATTAAATTTCCGCATAGCGTATTTCAAAAACAAATCACTTATATAAGCTATGCCATTTACATAAATTTTCACATTATGATCTTCGGTGTTGCCTCCTGCTAATACAACTTCTACATCAGCATCAGTGCCGTACAATTGACTAACCTGGAAAGTTGTCTGAAAAGGAACATCCTTATTACATGCGTTATGGTTAAGCATAAATCCTTCACCTGCCGTATAGGAATTGTCTGCTACTCCTACTGCGTCCCGCCATCCTACATTGTATTCATCTGTATATTGTTTAGTCTCCTCCCAAACATAAAATGATTGAGGAGTATAACCGGAAAAGGTTGTGTCATTTTCAATTATTATCCTTTTGGGTGAAACCACTAATGGATTGTAGGTGAGAAAATACGCTGCAGTATCATTAAAAAGACTGTAATAAGGATTTGGTTGCGACGCTGAAGTGTCATATAATCGGGTGTCTAATTCACCATCAGTTGGTTTTCCATAAAATTCTATATAATCACCATTCCTGAAAACGCCTTGTTGGCCTTTGTCAATTACTTCAATGGATTGCTCAGTTCCATTATGGTATAATTGAAATTTGGAAGGTTGAAACCAATTTGCAGTATCAATTCCCGCTGCTTGCATATCGCTGTAGGTGATTCTGTAAATTCCTTCTTTCCAAATAGAAATCCGGAAGTATTGCTGATTTGACTGAACCTGGCCATTGGAAAAGTTGATCCACTCATTGTTATAAGGCTGCGTAATCGACAGTAACGGCAGAGATAGAAATATATATAGGAGGGAAAGCTTTTTCATTCGTCTAAACATTGTTTATTGATTGGTGCCAGCTTTTTTCTGTTTATTGATAACTAGCTTTAGTGAAAAAACATTAGAATACAATTCACCGGAATTGCTTCCAATATTTGTAAGTGCATAGTCTATAGTTAAATTGCGCAACCTCAACCCCAATCCAATATTTGGTTGTACCGAAGTGGAAGTACTCTGATCAATATTTTTGACCTCTTGGATATTTCCCATCCCTGCTCGTAAAAAGATAAAGTCATCATATCCGAATTCAACACCTAATTTCGGATCAATACTTATCGGGTTCGATTTGATCAACACATTTCTTTTCCCATCAAAGGTGAAATCAAGATCCACCTCTGGAGTAAAAGTGATTTTTTTACTGATGGTGGCTTTATAGGCAACTCCTGTAATAATTTTTGGTAAAGTAATTTCGAGTCCGTTTTCGGGAATCTCGTTTCCGGTTTGTGCAAATACTGTTTTTAGGTTTTCAGTATTGTATGTCCAGGCATTAAAAGTAGAAGTGATGTCTTTTCCAACAGCTCCAAAGCGCCAAGGCCCCTTTTCATATTGCAAACCAACATCAATTCCAAACCCCCACGCTTTGGCAAAATCACCGGCTTTTCTATGGATGATCTTCACATTGCCACCCAAATAAAGTCCTTCTTTTTTCATTTTCTTGGCAAAAGACAGTAGGAAGGCATAATCGGCAGCAGAAAATGTTTTCAATTTGTCGTAATCAATATTGCCATCTTTGTCTATCAAATCCGTCGAATCGATAATATCATCAATAGCAAAGCGGATAATGCTGAATCCCAAAGTGCTGGTATTATCAACCGGCGCAGCCAATGCACCGTAATCATATTTGGCAATACCCGCAAAATACTCGCTGTGCATAAATGAAAGCTGAAGATTCCCTTTAACTCGGGCAAGGCCTGCCGGGTTCCAATAGCCTGAAGTAACATCATCAACAATTGCACTTTGAGCGCCACTCATAGCCAGGGCCCGAGCGCCAACTCCAATTGCTAGAAATTCATTACTGTATTTTGGAGCCTGGGCCCATAAGGCTGCTGGAGCAAACAATAGGATGAAAAATAGGGGGAAGCGCATTTTGTGGATCATAAATTTGGTTAAGATTATAGTAGGCCTCAAACGTGCGATTTTATAGAATATTTCTCAGGCCGCTTTTTTACGTGTTAGGGTATTAAAAGGTTTTGGTTTTTCAAAGGTAGACAGAAGGATCTATTACTTTAACCAACCTTAATATATTTTTAACAGTGCATTGGATTACCTTTGCCGGTGAAATTATGCTGAAACAATTACCCAACCTGATGACCTGTGGCAACCTCTTCTGTGGCTGTCTGGCAATTGTTAATATTTTTCATGGAAGGTGGGATCATATGGCGCTTTTAGTAGGGATTGCTGCATTGCTTGATTTTGCTGATGGTTTTACTGCCAGGCTTGTCAATAACCAGTCCGATTTTGGTAAGCAATTGGACTCTCTGGCTGATATGGTTACGTTTGGCGTGGTGCCGGCTGTAGCAATGTTTCACCTCATGTTAAAGAGTCAGTTCCTTGAATTATATGACAATCAGCTTTTATATAAATTCTTGAAGTACTATATGTTCATTATTACCATTTTTTCAGCATTACGTCTGGCCAAGTTTAACCTTGATAAGCGGCAGGCTGATTATTTTATTGGATTACCGGTACCGGCAAATACGCTCATGATTATTTCTCTTCCCCTAATAGTTTATTACAATAGTTTTGGATTACAACGTTTCATTTTAAACCCTTGGATGTTGGTTGGTATAGCTTCACTCTCCTCCTGGTTACTTATTGCGGAAATCCCATTGGTATCCCTGAAGTTTAAGAATTTTAAATGGAAAGATAATAAGGTGCAATTCCTTTTGTTGTTTTTTTCCATGATTCTGCTTCCCATATTTAAATTTGTAGCTATTCCTTTAATCATATTAATCTACATTGTGTTCTCTTTGATTAATCCGCCTGTTTCAAAAATTACTTAATATTATTTTTAGTAACAAATTAATTTATCAAATATAAAATACCCCATACAATGAAATTCATCGCTCATATTAATGTAATGCCACAAAAAGCCTTACTTGATCCACAAGGACGGGCTGTTACCTCGAGTATGTCAAAACTCGAACTCCCTGAAATTGTGAATGTGCGCATCGGCAAGCATATTTTATTAGAAATAAATGCTGAGAGTAAAGATGCAGCGGCAGCAAAAGCTGATATAGCTTGTAAAAAACTGTTGGCAAATCCCATTATGGAAACTTATGAATTTACCATTTCTGAATAGATATTATAGTTGATTGATCAATACTTGAATGGTATAATATTTTTCGCATTTTACATTATATTTTTAAAATTGAGAAATAACTTTTATTTTCTTTAGTTGAACATTAATGGAATTGTTACCAATGAAATTAACCTTTAAAATATTAGCAGGATTACTATTAACGCTGAATTGTTTTACAGCCGATGCTCAAAAATTGAAATCATTTAAAAGCGTTAATTGGCTTGTCGGTCGATGGGAGTCGGAAGGCAAGAAAGGAAACATTTATGAAGAATGGAAATTGATTGATGAAACAAAAATGGAAGGCAGAGGTTACCGGGTATATAAATACGACACTATTTTCACCGAAACAATGGAGTTGCTGATGGAAGGAGCTGATGTTTATTTTGTTGCTACAGTGAAAGATCAGAATGGAGGCACTCCTGTACGTTTTAAAATGACAGATGGAAACAACAAACACATGGATTTTGAAAATAAGGAACATGATTTTCCTCAAATCATCAAATATCAGTGGAAACAGAATAATCATTTCATTGCAGAGGTGAGCGGGTTGATTAAAAACAAAATGAAGACCCAGATTTTTAGCTATAAAAAAGTAAATTAGAAAAATGAAATTAAATAAAAGGATTTTTATTTATCTACTGGCAATTCTGTGTATCGCAGGTAGTTGGTCATTTGTGCAGGATTATTTTGAAGTAAGCAGGCAAATGGATATTTTTTCATCTGTATATAAAGAGGTAAACCAGTTTTATGTTGATGAAATAAAACCCGGCGAACTGCTGAAAAAAGGAATGGTGGGGATGCTGAAAAATCTTGATCCGTATACTAATTATTATCCCGACGCAGAGATTGAAGACTACCGCTTAAAGCATACAGGCGGGGAGTATGGCGGTATTGGAGCATCTTCTTTTCGTAAAGGCGATAGTATTGTCATTGCCGATATTTATGAAGGACATGCCGCACAACGTGCAGGTTTGCGGGTGGGTGATATTCTTATTGAGGTCAACAATCGTGCATTAAAAGGTATTGATCCCAATGATGTGGATGATTTAATCAGAGGTCAGAGTGGCACCAATGTGAGATTAAAGGTGATGCGTTTGGGTATGCCGCTTGATTTTGATTTGAAGCGTGAGGAAATTAAGGTAACCAATGTTTCCTATTATGGAATGATCAATGATAGCGTTGGATATATCAAACTCGATAAATTTCTGCAAGGATGTTACGATGAAATGAAAACTGCGGTTCAAGAGTTGAAGAAGGAACCAAATTTAAAATCCTTGATTTTTGATTTGAGAGGAAATGGTGGCGGATTAGTTGATCAGACTGTACAAATATTAAACCTCTTTATTCAAAAAGATGTTTTATTGGTTTCACAGAAGGGAAAGATTGCAAGTGCCAATATGAAGTACGTTACCAATAATGATCCGTTGCTGGGAGACATTCCAATGGTTGTTTTAGTAGATCGTAATTCGGCCTCCGCCAGTGAAATCACTGCCGGTAATTTTCAAGACCTAGACCGTGCAGTAATCATTGGTCAAAGAAGTTTTGGTAAAGGATTAGTACAACAAACAAGACCGCTGAGTTTTGGGACACAATTAAAAATCACAATTGCAAAATACACTACAAACAGTGGACGATGTGTGCAGGCATTAAATTATGCATCCCGCCATGAAGATGGTTCAGTTGATAAAGTGCCCGATTCTTTAATTACGGCATTTAAAACAAGAAATGGCCGAACCGTATTTGATGGAAGTGGCGTTTTTCCTGATCGTTTTATGGAGCCGGTTAATTACAGCAATGTAACACGAAGTCTGATGAATAAATTATTGTTGTTTGATTATGCAACAGTTTATCACTCCAGGCACGATAGCATTGCATCCCCACAAACTTTTTCACTTAGTGATAACGATTATCAGCAGTTTGTTCAATTTTTAGAAGATAAAGAATACAATTATAGTACGCTTACTGAAAATGTATATGCCGAGTTAAAAGACATTACGAAGGAGGAAAAATATTATGATAATTTGAAAGATGAATTAGATCAGTTGGGTTCAAAATTGAAGCATAATAAAGGGGATGACCTGGTTAATTTCAAAAAGGAAATCAAACAATTATTGGAAAAAGAAATCGTATCCCGGTATTATTATTCTGCAGGAACCTATAAATATGCTTTTCGAAATGATGAAGTAATTGCTGATGCATTAAAAGTATTGGGTGATAGTGTACTTTACAATTCAATTTTAAAAGGGGAAGGTGCTTACAAGGTCATTGGTAAACCCCGCAAAGATTAAGCAGTATCATAGATTGTTCAACGACTTTTTTAAATGACATGTCATCCGATATATCCTTGAAAATTTATTAGCAGCAATTTTGAAAAAATTTATTATATATGAATTGATCTAATCTATTTCGTCAAGACCTTGTTTAATTCTATATAATCTATAAGTACGATAAGCAGCATAAAGAACTAGCAAAGTGCCAACCACATATTTTTTCACACCAGGTAATAATCGGTCAATACCAGCATTGTTTGCTGCCATTACATAAATACCCAAAATGGCATATACAGCAGTCATTGCCAAAGTAAAATAATAAAGAACAACACCTGATTTCCCTGACATTTTTGTAATGTAAATTGATAATTATAAAACCCCTTTCATGCAATGAAAGGGGTTTTAAGGGTAATATTATTATTTAAGTGTGAAGTTAAAAGGCACTGTATATTGCACCCGTGCAGGTCTTCCGTTTTGTTTTCCCGGCGACCATTTTGGCATTTTTTTAATCCAGTTTACTGCAGCTTCATCGAGACCACCTGCACCAACACCCCTTTGTAACTTAACATCAGAAATACTTCCGTCTTTTTCAATCACAAAATAAACAAACACCCTTCCTGAAATACCATTTTCCCTGGCCATTGGAGGATATGGAACGCTGTATAAATATTTTACAAAGGCTTCTTCGCCACCCGGGAACAAGGGCATTTCTTCAACATGAGCAAAAACCTGATTAGCATTTGGATCCTCCACAACAGCTTCTGGTAATTCAACACCGCCTTCTTCTCCTTCTTGCGTAACTGTGCTAACTGTTGTTTCACTCAACTTTTCCTGTGGTGGTGGCTGCTCTTCCTCAATTGGACGGTCAACAACTACCGGTGGTGTAAACTTCACAGTTTCAATGGTTGGTGGTGGTGGTGGCGGCGGTGGTGGTGGTGGCTCATTCTCGTCAATTGGAGGCGGTTCTGTTAACGTTACCTCAACTTCAACGGGTTTATTGTTTTTACTGTCATCACTAGCCGAAAGCAATTTTACAATTACCGGAGCGCTAATACAAATTGAGAAAAAAGCTATTGAAATTATTAACGCACGTGCCGTCGTTTGTTGATAGCTTTTACGAATAGGGTAGGCTCCGTAATCTTTAAAACGGTTAGCAAATACCAATTCCGTTCTTTCCTCTGAAACAGGATTTTCCCAATTTAATTTTATGATATCTGCCATGTCTCTATCAATTGGGTTGAGCGTTTATTAAATCATATTCTTGCTTTCCGATGTCAACCAAAGCATACTTTCCAACAAAGGTTATGTTTAGTTCATCAAGCATGTCAACAACATTTTTATACTTTGCCTTATCATCTGTTTTAACCAAGACCATCAGTGCTCTTTTATCTCCCTTTACATCGACTTCCATTCTTTTTAACGTCGTATCGGCTAAACTTTTTTTATCGGCCTCAACTCGAAGTTGCTGAATACTGGAAACAGCATATTGGTTTTTCTCAAGGATTACTTTGCGAATGCCATCATTGGAAAAATTGCTGGCCGTCAACTGTGTTTCAGGCTTCAATTCACCATAGTACCAATAAATTTTATTATCACCACTTAGTAAAACTGTCAACGCATTATTTACCAATGAAGGTTCCACATTAGGATCTTTAATCGGCATATTAATCTCCATTGTTTTTGGCTTACCAAATGTTGTGGTAAGCATAAAAAAAGTGAGGAGCAAAAATGCCAGATCCACCATCGGTGTCATGTCGATATGTGTGGAATTCTTCTTCGCGCGGAGCTTCTTATGCTTACCGCCTTTGTCGCCACCCGAATCGTTGCTTTGTACTTCTGCCATGATCTATGAAGGTTTGTTGGGGTCTTGTTCTAAATTAGTAATCAGGTTAAAACGATTTACTTTCATCTCCTGGAAGACTTCAATTACTCGTTTGATAGCAGTGTAATTGGCGTCACCATCACCTTTAATAGCGAAACGTAATTCTTTATTTTTCTCTCTTTTTATTGCTGCGCCATTTGCTTTTTCTGCATCAGCAAATCGTCCGTAATAAATCCAGTCTGCCAATTGATTGTTAAGAGAATCATAAGGAATACCCTGGCTTTTTTTCATGAATTCTTTTCTTTCCATTTCACCCAACATAATGTATTGCTTAAGTTGCTGAACAGTCATGCCGAAGGTGGCCATAATTCCAAAACGCATTATTTCATCTTCTGTAAACTTTACTCCATGTTTTTCTCCAACTTTTACCAGGATGTCTTTACGCAGTTGCTTTCCTTCAATGTTAAAGAAAACCCTGTTGGCTGAATCAACAGTTACCATCATAACATTGTCTGGTAGTATTTTTTCAGAAATAGATGACGGGGAATCAACCACAACAGGTTCGTCAGGACGAAACTGCGTCGTTAGCATAAAGAAGGTCACCAGTAGAAAGGCCAGATCCACCATTGGAGTCATATCCAATGAGGGGGTTTTCTTAGGCATCTTCACTTTAGACATATTTCTTTTTTTTTAATGTTAACAATTAAGAAACCGAAAAACGGAAAATTATGAAAAGCGGATTATTTAGTTACGTGCAGTAAATGTTTGCACAATAGAGTATCCTGCTTCATCAATTCCATAAGTAATGGCGTCAATTTTATTGGTAAAGAAGTTATAAAAGATAATGGCAATTGCTGAGGTGGCTATTCCAAGTCCTGTATTAATAAGTGCTTCAGAAATTCCCGTTGCCAATGCAACTGCATCAGGTGATCCTGCTTGTGCAAGTGCGGCAAAGGCCCTGATCATACCGATAACAGTTCCAAGTAGTCCCATCAAAGTTGCAATAGATGCAATGGTGCTGATAATGATTAAGTTTTTGGAAAGCATTGGTAGTTCCAAAGTGGTTGCTTCTTCAATTTCTTTTTGAATATTGGCAACTTTATGTTCTTTATCCAGTGCTTTTTCGCTTTCCATCTGGCGATACGACTTAATACCTGCATGCACAACAGCAGCAATAGATCCTTTCTGACGATCACATTCTTTGGTTGCACCATCAAGATCTCCTTTTGAAAGGGCTGCGCGCATTCTGTGTATGAAACCATCAATGCTTCCTGTACCTCTTGATTTACCAATCGTGATAAATCTCTCAATCACAAAAGTGATAACGATCATTAAAAGACACATCAGTAAAGGAACGATCATACCGCCTTTATATATAATGCCAAGAAAATTACCGGGCAAAGGGTTTAGGTTCGGGTTGTTATCCTGGAAGTTTCCGGGACTGCCCATAATAAATTTGTAAATGATGATAGCAATAACGAGAGTAGCGGGAATCACTATCGCAGCTAACATCCCCTGGATACCTGATCCTGATTTTGTCTGGCTCATTGTTTTCTTTTTTAATTAGATGATTTTATAAATGTAGGATTATCGTTTAGAATAAGTAGGGCACAATATTACTCAAATCAGCGAAAATTCAAAACTGGTTCGTATTAATAAAAATTTTTATGGCTGATGATTTACAATCATAAGACAATTTATTGATCCATAGCGGTCAAAATATCCTCATCAGTATCACTTTTAAGCGAAAAATTATTATTGCTTAGAACTATTTGTAAAAATAATGGTGATAAATCGATACTTAATTGAAGTGAAATGGTAATAATTATTATTCTCTTAATAGTTACTTTTGGAATGCCGATAACGAAAAATCAATGCTCAAGTATCAATCAATAAAATCAACTTTATTAACAAAAGCAAGTATTTTGTTTGGTTGTTTAGTATTAACTCCAGGAATATCTTCTTCTCAGTCTTACTCTAATCCATTGATAATCCCTCCTTTACTAACAGGGGTAAACTTTTCTTTATCCTTTGCTCCATCAACTCATCAATTTTATCCAGGAATTAATACTTCAACTTATGGCATTAATGGCGACTACCTTGGACCAACACTCGTTTTTAATAAAGGAGACTCAATAAACATAAGTGTATTAAACAATCTGCCTGAAATTACATCTTGTCATTGGCATGGGTTACATGTTCCTGCTTGTGCAGATGGCGGCCCGCACACTACCATTAATCAGGGAGAAACATGGCATGTTCAGTATAAAGTAATGAACAATGCCGCCACCTATTGGTATCATCCACATGTGCACATGACCACTCAGTCGCAAGTAACAGCTGGTTTGGCCGGAATGATCATAGTTAAAGACAGCGTTGAGTCACAATTAAGTTTGCCACGTACCTATGGTGTTGATGATTTCCCAATTATAATCCAAGATCGTAAATACAGTATAAGTGGTCAATTTTTAGCTTATGGATTGGGGGATTCTATGTTGGTAAACGGAACTGCATTAGCATATTTAAATTGTCCCAGGCAAATGGTGAGGTTGAGATTATTAAATGGTTCAAACGCACGTGTTTATAAGATTGGCTTTAACGACCAGCGTAATTTTGATGTGATTGGTGGTGATGGCGGTCTATTATCACAACCCTATTCAACAAACAGGATATTATTGGCCAACGGGGAGCGTGCAGAGATTGTTGTTGATTTTACGGGAGATGTTGTTGGTAACCAAATTTATATGATGAGTTATGGTGCTGAAATGGCAACCAATATTCCTGGTGCGATTACCGGCGGTATGGGAGGCAACGGGCCTTTGGAGGCTGTAAATTTTAAGCTTTTTGAATTAGATGTTGTTCCGCAATTGCCGAATCCTGTAACTACAATTCCGGTAAATCTTGTTGCACAAAACAGCTGGAATCCGGGTAGTGCTTCCAGGATCAGGAATAAAACCATTTCGGGGATGGGTTCAGTTAATGGAATGGGAAACTTTCTCATGGATAATACTTCCTTCGACATGGCAGTTTTTAATGATACAGTTCAATTGAATGACATAGAAATCTGGAATGTCACCAATAATTCCAATATAGCGCATCCGATTCACCTTCATGATGTACAATTTAATATTTTAAGTAGAAATGGCGTTCAACCACCTCCACAAGAGGCGGGGCTGAAAGATGTTTTCTTGGTAAGCCCCGGAGAAACGGTTTCGCTCATTACCCGTTTTGAAGATTTTTCAAACGACACCATTCCTTATATGTATCATTGTCACAACCTGGCACATGAAGACATGGGAATGATGTTGCAATTTATTGTAGTGAATAATACTTCAGGAATTTCAAATCAAATTCAGCGTGAGCAAATTCATATTTTTCCTAATCCTTCAACGCATCAATGGAAAGTGCAATTGGGTAATATAAATCTGGATGATTCAGGAATTGAATTACTGGATTTTCAGGGAAGAAAAATTTTAACAACGTTTTTTTTTAATGAAGAGGAGAATGGATTTCTGATCAACAATGCGGATTTTTCTCAAGGTGTTTACTTCCTAAAGATCAGCGATAAATCAAAAGTGTACATTAGCAAATTGATAAAGATTTAATGCTGAATTAGTAAGCCTAAAATGATAACAGCCCCGGTATTTACCAGAGCTGTTTTCATTTTTTAATTAAAATATCAATCTTAATAGCGATAGGAATCCGATTTATAAGGACCTTGCTGAGCTACTCCAATGTATTTAGCTTGCTCAGCTGTCAACTCTTCTAATTCCACACCAATTTTAGCCAAATGTAAACGCGCCACTTTTTCATCCAGGTGTTTAGGAAGGGTGTAAACTTTATTCTCATACTGTGATGTATTTGTCCACAATTCCAATTGAGCTAAAGTTTGATTTGTAAAGGAATTACTCATCACAAAAGAAGGATGTCCCATGGCACAACCTAGATTCACTAAACGTCCTTCTGCCAACACAATAATGTCTTTTCCATCAATAGTATATTTATCTACTTGTGGTTTGATGGTATCTTTTGTCTTGCCATAATTCTTATCAAGCCAAGCCATATCGATTTCATTGTCAAAGTGACCAATATTGCAAACTATTGCATTGTGCTTCATAGATCTGAAATGCTTTTCATTCACAATATTTAAATTACCGGTTGCAGTAACTACGATATCTGCTTCTTTAATCGCTACATCCATTTTCTTCACTTCATATCCTTCCATAGCAGCTTGCAAAGCACAAATAGGATCGATCTCTGTTACAATAACACGCACTTTAGCGTCTTTAAGTGATTCAGCAGATCCTTTACCAACATCTCCGAATCCGGCAACAACAGCCACTTTACCTGCCAGCATCATATCAGTAGCCCTGCGAATAGAGTCAACCAGTGATTCACGGCAACCGTATTTATTATCAAACTTTGATTTAGTAACGGAATCATTCACATTGATTGCAGGCATTGGTAAAGTGCCATTTTTCATGCGATCATATAAACGAAGAACGCCTGTCGTGGTTTCTTCACTCAATCCTTTTATCCCGCTGATCAATTCTGGAAATTGGTCTAATACCATATTGGTAAGATCTCCACCATCATCAAGAATCATATTTAAAGGTTTTCTGTCTTCACCAAAAAACAAAGTTTGCTCTATACACCAGTCAAACTCTTCGGCATTCATTCCTTTCCAGGCATAAACCGAAATCCCGGCAGCAGCTATTGCGGCGGCTGCATGATCCTGTGTTGAGAAAATATTGCATGACGACCAGGTAACTTCTGCTCCCAGCTCTGCTAAAGTTTCAATAAGCACAGCTGTTTGTATAGTCATATGCAAACAACCTGCAATTCGGGCACCTTTTAATGGTTTCTTTGCGCCAAATTCAGCACGCAAAGACATTAATCCGGGCATCTCTGCTTCAGCTAATTTTATTTCTTTACGGCCCCATTCAGCCAAACTCATGTCTTTTACTTTAAACTTTACGTAATTTTCCGTTTTTGTCTTGATCATATGATATAAAATTTTCCGCGAAAATACTGAATTACACCATGCCATCCACACAATTATTAAAATGTCGCTAATTCATTTACAAGCTTTACAAGAAAACCCCGCATTTATCCTGGCTATCTGGCAAATGGATGAATCATTGGAGCAATTAAAGCTGCAAATAATGGCATCCGGACGGGAGGATTTGATGCCTCCAGCATCAATTACCAATGAGAAACGCAAAACGGAATGGTTGGCGACACGGTGTGCACTACTTCAGGTCAATAAGGTAAAAAGGGAAGGTATTTACTACAATGAAAATGGCAAGCCTTTTCTATTAAGTGGGGCAGGGCATATTTCTATCGCTCATGCATGGCCGCATGTATGCATATTGATGCATGAAACGCGATTAGTAGGAGTCGATATTGAAAGTATGACAGATAGGATTCTTCGCATTGCACCTAAATTCATCAATGAAGAAGAGCGAAAATGGCTGTCAACTCCATTTAACATATATGAATTGTATTTAATCTGGGCGGCCAAGGAAGCCGTATTTAAATTAAAAGGTGGAGGCGGGATTGATTTCCGTTTGCACCTTACTGTGAATGCAACCACAATTCAAAACAAAGGGATAGCAATTTTGACTTATTCAAAGAATGGACTAACAGAACAATTGAATATTTACTACCAGTTTTTGGATAGGTTGATTGTCGTTTATACTATTGCAAACGACACCCACCTAACATGAGCATTTATCAGCAGATTATCACAAAAAAAACACTTCAGCAGAAACAATTTGCTGTGCTGGTTGATCCTGATAAAATAACCGAAAAAGGACTTACATTATTGGCTGAAGAAGCCACAAAGTCTAAGGTGGACTATTTTTTTTTAGGAGGTAGTTTATTGACTTCCGGCAGTATTTCAAGCTGCATTAGTATTATCAAATCAGCTACCAACATTCCAGTAATACTTTTTCCGGGCAGTGTACAACAAATAGATGCTACAGCTGATGCATTATTGTTTCTATCGCTTATTTCCGGCCGTAACCCTGATTTGCTTATTGGAAATCATGTAAAAGCTGCACCCATATTGAGGAATATGCAGCTTGAAGTGATCTCAACAGGGTACATCTTAATTGAAAGTGGAAACAGAACAACTGTGCAATATATCAGCAATACTTTTCCTATTCCTGCTGATAAACCTGAAATAGCAGCTTGCACAGCAATGGCTGGGGAGTTATTGGGAATGAAGTTGATTTTTGCAGAAGCCGGAAGCGGGGCATTAAACCCCGTAAGTATTGAAATGATAAAAGCCATCCGTGAATTGGTTAATATTCCAATAATAGTAGGGGGAGGCATTAAAACACCTGAAAAAGCGCTTCTTAATTGTCAGGCAGGTGCCGATATAATTGTAGTTGGAAATAGTATTGAAAAAGATCAAATGCTTCTGCATCGAATGGCTGAAGCCATTCATTCTTGTCATTAATCCACCTACCAGTTGGAGATACGGGCTATGTTTCCGATAATCAATATTCTAAATCCATCAAAAAGACATAAAAAAAACCCCCCGAATACTCGGAGGGCGGTATGTTATTTTCAAAATAAGATCAATAAAACTTACCTCTATTATCCTCGATATTGGCTTTTTCGCGAAGCGCATTATTAACTTCATATTGAGCACGTTGCTGAACTTGTTGCAAAGCTTGGTTTTTTGCTTCTTTATAGTCCTTAGTAGGAGGAGCCTCTTTAACAGCTAAAACTTTTATCACAAAAACACCGGTCTGTCCTTTTAGTGGTGGTGATAATTTACCTTGTTTAAGGGTAAAGGCATAACCACCAATATAGGGCTCAATACCAGCGCTGGCAAAAAAAGGAGATGTAAAATTGAAATTACTGTCAACCTGAATAGGCTGTTGTATTTTCTGTGCTATCTCATCAATTGATGTACTGCCAGCCTTGGTTAGCTTCTCAGTTAACATCACTGCTTTTTTATCTTTTCGTGCCTCAGCAAGTACCACGTCATTCACTTCTTCCATGGTAGAGGTGCCTTTTTCCTTCACATTGGAAAGCTTAGCAATCACAAATTTATTGTTGAACTCAAAAGCTTTTGAAACAGCACCTTTTTCACTTTTAAAGGCCCACCTTACCAATTCACGCGAATTCTCTATTGCACCTACCTGTCTTGAATTTTCAGCAAGCGATGCTTCAGTAAGCTTAGCCAGATTCATGGCAGCAACGCCTTTGTCGAAAGATTCAGCAGTATTGTATTTTGCGGTAAAGTCATTGGCTTTTTGAAAATACCCTTGGTATGTTTTCGAGCTTGGCAGAATTTTTCTGATGATTTGAGCAACTTTCACCTGCCTAGAAGAACCTTTCTGTCCGGTTATTTTAATCAAATGAATCCCGAATTGCGATTCTACAATAGGCATATCACCAACATTTCCCTGGAAACAGGCGTCATTAAATGGAGGAACCATCATGCCCTGACCGAACCATCCTAAATCTCCCCCTTTGATTTTACTGCCATCATCAGTTGAATATTGAAAGGCCAGCATTTCAAAACTAGCACCACCAAGAATTGCTGTTTTCAAGCTGTCAGCTTCTTTCATAACATCCTCTTTGCTTCTGCCATCGAGCTTTAATAAAATGTGTTTAGCCTGTACGGAATCAGGTAACGATTTCACTGCAACTAGCTTTGCAAGCCGGCAAGCACCCATACTGATATACGGTCCCACAACAGCTCCAACCGGCAAGCTGTTCATCGCTGAATCAATTTGCGCATCAAGTGTGCCTTTTTTATGATATGAATTGTCGAATCCCTCATCACTATTGGCTATAACGTAAGCAGAATCGTTTGTTGTACTTTTAAACTCTTCAGTAATTCTTGTTATCCCTTGCATGGTTTCATCTCTGTCAATATCTGACGGAACTACTTCAAATTGCACGTAATCAATGCTACGAGTGGCTTCTTGCTTATATTTCTTAATGTTTCTGTTGTATACGGCTTTCAATTCATCATTGCTGACTTGTACGGTGCTGTCTGCGATGGTATTGTAATTCAAGTAAACGTATTGCACAGTAGCAGTTGTGTTACGATGAACATAATCTTCTTTAGCTTCAGGTGTTGTAATATAAAGGCCTGATTTAATGATGTCATTGTATTTCTGTTGAAGACGTTCATCATAAATTGCACGTTCAAAAACCAGCCATTGCCTTTTTGTCTTTCCTGTTGGATCATTATCCATGTTTTTTAAAAAGTTTATGACAGCAGATGGATTGAAAACGCCTGTTTTAGGGTCTGTAAAGGCTTGTTTTATTTGAGGATGGATATTTTTCCCCTTAATCATGTCCGCCAGTTCAAAAGAGCTCACATTAACACCGAGTTTTTTAAATTGCTCCCCCATGATCATTTCATTCACTAATTTGTTCCAGGTTTGATCACGCAGCTGGTCTGTAGTATTATTGTCAATGGTCTCCGTATTTTGATTCAGTTTATAATTTGCTATTTCGGTTTGTACAAGGTTTTCAAAATCCTTAACATCTATTTTCTTGCCACCAATTATTCCAACGGAGGTGCCGCTTCCACTCAATAGTGAACGGTTTGAGGTTAGGAAATCACCTAGGACAAAAGCAAGTAAACTGAAGGCAACGATTCCTATTAGTAACCCTGCTTTGCTTCTGAGTTTTTCTATTACTGCCATAATTCTTATAAGTTGTTTTTTTGAGGCTGCGAATATACTTTAATAAAAGACAAGTAAGCTAAACATTCTGTTTTTTGGTGGTTCAAGATGTTTTTAGAACTTCTTGAGGTGATGAATTAAGGCTGTTTTTGCTAAAATCAGGTATGCCCGACTTTGAGCATCCAATACCAAATTATATAAATCCTGTTATCGAAGGGGGGGGCTTTGGGAAGCCAGTAGCCCTTATTTATCAAGTTGATTCAAACATTGCCAGCGTTCAGTTCAGCCGTTAATACTTCCTTTAATCTGGTGTTAATGGTAAAAAGAACTAATTCTGAGTTATTGCCCTGTTTCATTGTTATTTTTTCTTTTGGAATTTATTTTCTTCCTTTGTCGTTCGCCATATAATTAATTCCGCGCAACGCTATGATTAAAAGTATTTTAAGTCAGATGTTGGTTTTGGTTGTTTTAATCAATTCCGCTTCAGCAGCCACCCAAAAACCATTAAAGAGTAAAACACCTAAAGCAGATAAGGCATTTAATGCCGCTCAATATTATTCTGCTTCTGCAATGTATAAAAAGGCATATGGTCGTACCAAGAAGCCTGTGTATAAATCAATAGCGGCATTTAAGGCTGCAGAATGTGCAAGAATGATGCATAATAATGTGGAGGCTGAAGACTTTTATAGCAAGGCAATAGCAGCCAAATATGAAGATCCAATTTGCATTTTACGTTATGCCGATGCATTAAAAGCGAATGGTAAATATGCTGAAGCCATTGCTCAATATAACGCTTACAAGGCGAAAGTTACTGGTGATCAAACCACTGAGGCTGCAATTAAATCATGTGAGCAAGCTCAAGCTTGGAAAGACAAACCAACCAGACACAGGGTTGATAATTTAACCCAATTGAATAGCAAATATTTTGATTTCGCTGTGGCCATGAATCCTGCTGAAAAAAACAGTGTGGTATTTACTTCTTCACGTGAAGAAGCTACTGGGACCAGTAATGATAATTGGTATGGAGAAAAGTATTATGATCTTTTTACAGCTTCACAGGATAATAACGGCAAGTGGAGTACACCAACCAGTTTTAATGCTTCACTGAATTCGGAGAATAGCGACGGGGCAGCGACTTTTTCTGCTGATGGGAAAACAATTTATTATACTACTTGCCCACACTCAAAAAAGCAAAACACTTTTTGCAAAGTAATGATGTCTACTATGAAAGATGGTAAGTGGAGTGAACCCACCCCTTTTCCATTTAATAGTGAAGCATATGTAACAGGCCACCCTGCATTAACTACGGATGGAAAAACATTGTTTTTTGTAAGCGACATGCCCGGTGGAAATGGTGGAAAGGATATTTATGTGAGTCGCTGGGATGATGCTGCGGCAACTTGGGGAACACCTGCAAATGCCGGAACAGCGATAAATACAGAAGGTGATGAATTGTTCCCGTATGTTGGACGTGCCGGGAAAATTTATTACTCATCTAATGGCAAGCCGGGTATGGGCGGACTGGATATCTTTTCTTCTACTTATGAAAACGGAGTATGGGGAGAAGCTCAAAATTTGAAATCGCCAATGAATTCTTCAGGTGATGATTTTGGTTTGTTCTTTACAGGCGAAACAACAGGATTTCTTTCTTCTAACCGCGAGGGCGGCGTTGGGGCTGATGATATCTATAACTTTATTCTACCACCGCTTAACTTAAGTGTTGCAGGAAAAGTTTATGATACAGATACAAAAGAACCGCTGGAAAATGCTTTGGTTGAATTGTTCGGAAGTGATGGTACTTCATTAAGTGTGAAAACAGGTCCTGATGGTTTGTATCGTTATGAACTAAAACCTGAAGTAAAATATAAAGTATCTGCTTCGTTCACTGGTTACTTAACTAAGTTTGAAGAATTCACAACTATTGGATTGGAAGAAGATAAGGACTATTCGTTTGACTTTGATTTCCCATTAAAGAGCACTTCAAAACCGATTACTGTTCCTGAGATTTTCTATGACCTTGATAAATCAACCTTGCGTCCGGAATCTAAGAAGGCACTGGATGGCCTGATCACAACTTTGAACGAAAACCCAACCTTAACAATCAAGTTGACTGCACATACAGATTTTCGTGCCGATGATGCTTATAACATGAAGCTCTCACAGAAACGTGCTAAGTCAGTGATGGATTATCTTACTGCTAATAGTATTCCTGCAGACAGGTTGGAGTCAGAAGGCCGTGGTGAAACACAGCCAAAAGAAGTTGAAAATGATGAAGAGTACGCACCATTTAAACGTGGTGATAAATTAACAAAAGAATTTATTGATGGATTAAGTGATAAGACGTTAAAAGAAAAAGCACATCAATATAATCGTAGAACGGAATTTGAAGTTACGGGTACTACATATGTACCGAAAAACTAGTGGCGAATAATAATTAAGAAAAGCCCCCCGAGTACTCGAGGGGCTTTTTTTTTACCAACGATTTTATTTTTGCAATTCTGTATTTATTGGAAGATGATTTTTAATTAATCAAAAAGTAATTCTAAATTTGCTTGTAATACAAACCAATAAACTTAATATCTAAAACTAACCGGAATATGAGTTTAGAACAACAAATCATGACAGATCTTAAGGCGGCAATGCTCGCTAAAGATGAAGCTGCATTGCGTGGCTTACGTGCTGTTAAATCGGCCATTCTACTGGCCAAGACTAGTGGAAGTAATGATCTTGCTGAAGCTGATGAAGTAAAGCTACTTCAAAAACTAGTGAAGCAAAGGAAGGAATCTGTTGATATATATATGCAGCAGAACCGCCCTGACCTCGCAAAAGGTGAGCTTGATGAGATCGCCGTAATTGAGAAGTTTTTACCTGCCATGATGAGTGAGGATGAAGTTAAATCTGTTCTCCAGGGCATCATTCAAAGTTCAGGCGCTTCTTCATTTGCTGATCTTGGAAAGGTAATGGGACTTGCTACTAAGGAGCTGGCCGGTAAAGCTGATAACAAGCTGGTGGCTTTGCTGGTTAAACAGTTGTTGGGCTAACCGTTTTTATTTCTTAGCATGTCTTTTCAGCAGTTCAAAGAACGGCTCAAAGAGTATTTTACGTTCACACAAAAGGAACGTAATGGAATTCTTATGCTTTTAATTTTAATGATGTTTATGCAGGCAGCAATTATATATACACATTATTGGAAACCTGCAACCGGTGATTTTCAATTTCAAAAATTTGAAAAGGAAATACTTGCTTTTGAAAAGAATCTTCAAGATGGGGATACTACATATAATAATCAAAGGGTTGAAGGAGAAAAGGCTGAATCTCAGGAAGTGAAAACAAACACAGCTTTTTTTGACTTTGACCCAAATAAAATTACCGAAGATCAATGGAAGCAATTGGGCTTAGAAGGAAGAACAATACATTCCATTATTAATTATCTAAAAAAGGGAGGCCACTTCAGAAAGAAAGAAGACCTGAAAAAAATATATACATTGAAAGAAGAAGTTTTTATAAAACTGGAACCCTTTATTGTCATTGATGAAACGGAACAGGGTGCGAGTGAAAAAAACAAAGGTGAATTTCAAAAACCTGAAAAGAAGAAACCATTGCTCGTTGTTGAACTCAATAAAGCAACGAAGGAGGATTTGATGCTGCTGCCAATGATTGGAGAAAAACGTGCTGAACAAATTATCCGTTACCGCGAATTATTAGGTGGTTATGTGGCAAAGGAGCAATTGAAAGAAGTATACTCCATCCCCGATTCCGTTTATCAGGCTGTAATACCAGAAATTACTGTAAATGAAAAGTTGATCCGGTATATCAATATTAATGCAGACAGCATTTCTTCATTAAAACATTTCTATATTAAGAAACCTATTGCAAAATTGATCGTAAACTATCGGTTGCAACATGGTAACTATCTTTCGGTGGAGGAGTTGCGAAAGCTTCCGTTAATGAGCGATTCTTTATTTAGAAAGATTGAGCAATACCTTGTAATTGAGTAATTTTCAAGGTGCATTTTTATAGGGTCAAATTCAAAATCTATGGATTTGGTTTTTCAAGATTTAAGATGACTTATACCTGCTTTTTCTGTTTCCCAAAGCCGGACTTTTGAAACCTTCCCCTTTTACTTCCGTACAAAATGGACGAAAAGTGCACTTTGCACATAGATCTAGAACCGGAATGAGACCTAAAATTATTAAGAATCTGGGATTACTGATGTTTGCTTTGCTCATTAGGGCAACAGCAAATGCACAGGCACCAGTAGCGGCATTTGTCCCTGACGATAGTATCGTTTGTATTGGAATTGACGTTGCCTTCACAGATATGTCGACAGGCATTGGTCCGCTTACCTGGTCATGGGATTTTGGTGATGCAGGGACTTCAACACTTCAGAATCCGCTGCATAGTTATGTTTCAGGTGGCATAAAGGTGGTTACTTTAACAATACTAGATGCCTTATTGAATTCTTCAACCTATACCGATACAATATATGTTATTGAAGCCCATACAACAGCAAGTACTTTGCGAGTTTGTTCACCGGTTACTTCTGCAACCATAAGTGCTGTGGCTCCTATTACAAACGGAATTATCGGTTCTTGGTTTGCCGGAGGCTCGGTAATAGTAGCTGATCCTTTAAATGATACTACTTTGGTTTCGAATCTTGCACCAGGAGCTAACATTGTCTTCTGGGTATTAACTGATGGATTCTGCAGTGATGCCGATCAGATTGTAGTTTATGTTGATGCTCCTATTGTAGCAAATGCAGGTCCCGACCAAAATGTTTGTTCATCTTTAGGTACAGCAACTATGGCTGCAACTAGTCCGGCACCCGGAACAGGTAAATGGACTACTACAAGTTCAGCATCGATTACTTCACCAACCGTTAGAAATTCTGGCATCACCGGCTTAACCACAGCTGGTAATTATTATTTTGTATGGACTGTAACCAATGGTGCTTGTATTACAATAGATTCAATGAGAATTGTAGTAACAAATTTCGTCGCAGCTGTTGCAGGCGCTGATCAAATTATATGTCAAACACCAGGCATTACAACTTTAACTGGTAATACACCGGCAACAGGTAGTGTTCTGTGGACAACAACAGGTTCTGCTGTGATTGCTTCACCAAACAGCCCCACAACTTCTGTAAGTGGTTTAACAACGGTTGGTGTGCAAACGTTTATATATACAATTACAAACGGCACCTGCGTCAGTCGTGATACAGTGCTTGTTACAAGTGATTTGTTAAAGGCAGCGAATGCAGGCAGCGATCTGCAGGTTTGTACTGCAACAGGTACAGCAACATTAAACGGTAACAACCCTGCACCGGGCTCCGGATTATGGACTACCACAAGTTCAGCAACAATTACAAGTCCTGCAAGTGCAACAACCGGTGTTACTGGTTTAACTACTGCCGGGAATTACTTTTTCGTTTGGTCAATTACCAACGGTACTTGTATAAGCCGTGATACAATGGTCGTCATTGTAAAAGCGCCAATTGTAAGCAATGCAGGGCCCGATCAATCATTTTGTAATACATCAACAGCAACGCTTGCAGGAAATTCTGCAGGGGGCGGTTCTGGTTTATGGACAACAACAGGAGGAGCAACTATTACTACAGCATCGTCGCCATCATCTACTGTAAGCAACCTGGCGTATGGCGATAATTATTTTATATGGACTATTACTTTTGGAGCTTGTGTTTCACGTGATACCGTTAAAATTCACAGAGACCAAAGTGTTGTTGCAAATGCGGGACCAGATCAGTCGCTTTGTCAAGTTACAGCAAGTGTTTTGGCAGGAAATGCCGCAGCTCCCGGAACAGGGACCTGGACTACAACAAGTACGGCAATCATCAGTTCTCCCAACAGTGCAAATTCTGCAGTTACTAATTTAGCTGTTGGCTCCTATCAATTTGTGTGGACAATTGTAAATGGGCTTTGTACAACAAGTGATAATGTGACGATTGTAGTAAGCTCAACCGATACTGCTCATGCAGGTGCTGATCAAACATTGTGCACAGCTACAGGAATAACAAGTTTAAGCGGCAACACACCAACAACCGGTTCAGGCTTATGGACAACTGCAAGCAGTGCTACAATAGTTAGTGCATCTAGTCCTACATCATCAGTCACTGGATTATCAACTGCCGGGGTATATACTTTTATTTGGACAATCACCAATGGTGCATGTATTTCAAAAGATACTGTATCCATAACAATTGATGTTGCACAACTTGCTGATGCAGGACCTGATCAGCAATTGTGTGAAACTTCGACAACTGCAACAATGGCTGCGAATGCTGTTGCTGCAGGAACAGGAACATGGACAACAACCAGTGCAGCAACAATTACAGCAATTAATAATCCTACAACAACAATTACCGGACTTACACCCGGATCGTATGATTTTGTTTGGACCATCTTAAATGGTTCTTGTTTATCCAGTGATACTATAACAATTGTTGTTGACGTGTTGGAAGTTGCAGATGCCGGTATTGATCAGCAAGTTTGTTCTTCGCCAGGCACAGCAACATTAGCAGCCAATACACCAGCAGTAGGCACAGGTGTATGGTTCACCACAAGCAGTGCAAGCATTAATGATCCGCTTGATCCGAATTCAGCTGTAACAGGCTTGACAGCTGCAGGAACTTATGAATTTATATGGATGATTAATAATGGAATGTGTCTCAGTTTAGATACGATGATAATAACTGTTGATGATTTAGTAGTTGCTGATGCCGGAGCCGATCAGGATATTTGTGAAACAGATCCAATTGTTCAACTGAATGCAGCAGCTCCATCATCCGGATTTGGAGTTTGGGTTTCCTTAGGCGTTGCTTCAACAGATGATCCTTTAGATCCTAATAGCACTGTTTCAGGTGCTGTTGTTGGTTCAAACACTTTTGTTTGGATGGTAAGCAACGGAGTTTGTTTAACAACTGATACAACAGACATCAATATCTCTGCATTTATTGCAGCCGATGCAGGTATCGATCAGCAGATATGTGCAGGCACCGGAACTACTAACCTGAATGGTAACATTCCTTCAGCAGGTAACGGTGTTTGGTTTACAACAAGTAGTGCAGGAATAACTGATCCATTAGATCCCAATACTTCAGTAACAGGATTAACTGTAGCGGGAAATTATGAATTTATCTGGATGATCAACAATGGAAACTGCCTTTCAACAGATACCATGATTGTTGTTGTTGATGACAGCGTTATTGCAGATGCAGGAGCTGATCAGGATATTTGTGAAACAGATCCTGTTGTCCAGCTTAATGCAGTAACTCCATCTTCAGGAATTGGAGTTTGGGTTTCCTTAGGCGTTGCTTCAACAGATGATCCTTTAGATCCTAATAGCACTGTTTCAGGTGCTGTTGTTGGTTCAAACACTTTTGTATGGATGGTAAGCAATGGCCTTTGTTTAAGTACCGATACTATTAATATTAATGTTAACGCCTTTATCGTTTCAGATGCAGGAGTTGATCAGCAGATTTGCTCATCACCGGGTACTACTAACTTGAGCGGAAATGTTCCGGGAGCAGGTGCCGGCGTTTGGTTTACCACAAGCAGTGCGAGTATTAATGATCCGCTGGATCCGAATACTGCTGTTTCAGGATTAACAGTTGCAGGAAATTATGAATTTATTTGGATGATTAACAATGGGACTTGTCTTTCTATTGATACAATGATTGTTGTTGTTGATGATAATGTTATTGCAGATGCAGGTGCTGATCAGGATATTTGTGAAACGAATCCGATAGTACAACTTAATGCCACAGCTCCATCTTCAGGTATAGGAGTTTGGGTTTCATTGGGTGTTGCGTCAGTTGATGATCCGCTGGATCCGCAAAGTACTGTTTCCGGTGCTGTATTAGGTATCAATAGTTTTGTTTGGATGGCGAGCAATGGTGTTTGTTTAACAACAGATACAACAGATATTAATATCAATGCACAAGTTGCAGCTGATGCCGGCATTGATCAACAGATTTGTGCTTCACCCGGAATAGCTAATCTCGTTGGATCAGACCCAACTCCCGGAACTTCTTTCTGGCTTACTACCAGTAGCGCAACTATTACTAACGCATCTTTAGCTGCCACAACAGCAACTGGGTTAAACACTTCAGGTAACTATGAGTTTATATATACTACTGTAAATGGTGCTTGCTTAAGTTCCGATACCATGGTCATTGCTGTTGATGATAGTGTTATTCCGGATGCAGGTCCTGACCAGCATTTGTGTGAAACTACAACTGCCACCAATCTCGCAGCTGCAATTCCGGCATTAGGTACGGGTGTTTGGATTACCACTTCTCCCGCAACTTTAGCAGATCCATTAGACCCTGCATCATTGGTTTCCAATCTTACAATTGGAGTACATGAATTTATTTGGATGGTGAGTAATGGAATGTGTTTGAGTACCGACACCATGTATATATATGTTGATTCATTGACTACGCCATCTTATGCCGGTCTTGATATAACTGTTTGTGCCAGCCAGGACTCTGTACAATTAAATGGTAATGCACCATTAGTTGGAACAGGTACTTGGAGCACTTCAACATCTTCGGTTATTTCCATTCCATCCGATTCCATTACTTGGGTATCAGGACTGACGGTTGGTGCCAATGAATTTTATTGGGTTATTTCCAATGGTGGATGTTCTTCAGTCGATACTGTTGTTGTTAATGTGCTTCCATTACCGGTTGCTGATGCCGGGTCAGATTTATTCACTACAGCGGGTACACCAACGATTATTGGCGGAAGTCCAACAGCTAGTGGCGGTAATCCTCCTTACACCTATTTATGGTCTCCCGGAACCGATTTAAATGATTCATTAACATCAAACCCAACGGCAACATCAGTTTCAACAACTACATTTATCATTTCCGTTACTGATAGCTTAGGTTGTATCGGTAATGATACGATGACATTATATATAAACGATCCTCCGATTACCACTGATGATACAATCACCGGTTTCGAAGATTCACTTTTTGTAATCAATGTTTTACAGAACGACCTTGACCCAAATAATAATATTGATACTCTTGGTTTAGCAATATTGAATGGTCCATTTAATGGAACTGCAATTTTTGATACCTTAACCGGAGCAATTACTTATACACCTAATTCGAATTACAATGGTTTGGACTCTTTGGAGTATGTTGTTTGCGACACCGGAGTACCTGTTTATTGCGATACGGCCTGGATATATATAACGATATTGTCGGTGAACGATGCACCTGTTGCCGTAGATGACAGCTATACTACAATGGAAGATTCCTGCATTAGTTTCAACGTTCTTTCAAACGATACGGATGTCGAAAACGATTTAAACCTTTCAAGCTTTGCAACATTACTACTTCCTGTTCATGGTACATTGACGCTGGATACAATACCCGGTTTGATGACCTATTGCCCCGATAGTGGATTTAACGGAACAGATACAATTGAATATATGATTTGCGACAATGGCAATCCGGTATTGTGCGATACGGCCTACGTAATTATCAATGTTCAACCGTTTGACAATACTCCGGCTGCAACGGATGACAACCAGTCGATGTGTGCTGCTGATAGTGTAATGATCGATGTCCTTGCCAATGATTTTGATCAGGAGGGTGATTCTTTATTCATTACAATAATTACTGGTCCTGCAAATGGAACATCAGTGATAGATCCAAGTAACATGATAAGTTACAATCCCGGAAGTTCTTTCTCAGGACTTGATTCAATACAATATTCAATTTGCGAAGTTAACAATCCGGGATTATGCAGTACTGCATGGGTTTGGATAACCGTGAACGCATTGCCTGTACTTGTTACTACTCATGTAAATCCATTATGTGCATCAGATAGCACAGGATCAATAGATCTTACAGTTTCAGGCTCGGCGCCATTTGCTTATCTATGGTCTAATCTGGAGACAACTGAAGATATTGACAGTCTTTTTTCGGGAGCATACACTGTAATTGTAACAGATACATTTGGTTGCAGCAGCTCGATTTCTGATTCTGTTGCTCCTCCATTCCCTCTGCAGGCTTCATTTGTAACTAATCATGTAAAGTGTTTTAGCGACAGTACAGCCGATATTGATTTGATTCTATCAGGTGGAACACTCCCTTATGCATTCAATTGGAGTAATGGCGAGTTAACTGAAGATATTGATTCACTTATTGCAGGAATTTACACAGTAAATATTACAGATAGTAACGGTTGTGTATTGCAAGCCATTGATACCGTCCAACAGCCATTGTCGGCGCTCTCTGTAATAGCATTAGTAACAGGCGTAAATTGTGCCGGAGATTCAACCGGTGTAATTGATGTAAGTGTTACTGGAGGTACACCTGGTTACTTGTTCAATTGGAGCAACGGATATGTTACTGAGGATCTTACTTTAATGATTGCTGGAATGTATACATTAACTGTAACAGATACCAATGGTTGTGCATTTATATATATCGATTCAATAACAAGTGCCATCCCACCTGTAATGATTTCTTATACTTCGCAAAATGCCAGCTGTATTAATAATGTAATGGGTCAGATAGATGTAACAGCAATCGGAGGCTTATCGCCCTATTCATATTTATGGAATACCACCGATGTAACAGAAGATATAAACAACCTATTAGGCGGAACTTACACATTAACTATTACCGATTCTGTAAGTTGTTCATATTCGCTTTCAGTTAATATACAAGATAGTTCAACATTGTTGATTACTGCTTCAGATACAGTGATGTGTCAAGGAAATACAATTGACCTGATTGCGCCGGTAAATGGTTTTGTGACTTACCAATGGCTGAATGGTACGGATACATTAGTAGCAGTTAATTCTGCTGCCATATCTGCAGACTCTGCAGGTAGTTATACGGTTGTTGCAACAGCTGTTTGTGGCGTCTATACTTCGAATACAATTAATATTGCCGTAAACCCTCTTCCGGTTGTGACTGTTACCGACTCCTTGAGTACCACCTGTGATTCATCAATTGTTTTAACGGCAACAGGAGGTGTATCATATTCCTGGTTACCGACAACCGGTCTGAACAGTGCAAACATTGCGCAGCCCACTGCTTCACCACAAACATCTACTATATATATAGTTACCGTATCGGATTCAAACGGATGTTCAGTATCGGCGAATGTACATGTTGACGTTACCTGCGATTCATTGACTGTTCCCGGTGGTATCTCTCCGAATGGCGATGGATATAATGAGTTCCTTGTTATAACTGATATTGAGAAATATCCAGGTAACCATTTAAGAATATTTAATCGTTGGGGAAATATGGTTTATGATAAGTTTGAATACGACAATACCTGGAATGGATCGTCAAATGTCAACCTGCTTATACGAGGCGAAATATTAACAGAAGGCACTTATTATTATGTGCTCGAATTGAATAACGATACACCTCCGCATACAGGATTTATTGTACTGAAAAGATAATATCATTGATTTAATTCTTCGAAATATAAGCCTCCTGCAAAACAGGGGGCTTTTTTAGTTTTTCCTGTTTACATTTGTACCGGATTAACAGAATATAAACAATGAAGATTTCTTATAACTGGCTTAAGCAATATATAAACTTTCAGGAAAGCGCCGTGGAAATTGCTGCATTACTGACCGATGGCGGCCTTGAAGTGGAAAGTGTGGAGCCATGGCAATCAGTAAAAGGTGGATTACAGGGTATTGTTGTAGGATCCGTTTTGAAATGTGAAAAACATCCGGATGCTGATCGTTTAAGCTTATGCAAAGTTGACGCAGGTACCAACGAGGTATTGCAAATTGTTTGTGGCGCACCAAATGTTGCAGCCGGTCAAAAGGTAATGGTTGCCTTAGTGGGGACAAAACTATTTCCTGTTTCAGGTGAACCTTTTGAAATTAAAAAATCAAAAATAAGAGGCGAAGTTTCAGAAGGCATGTTATGTGCCGAAGACGAAGTAGGATTAGGAACCTCCCATGCCGGATTGTTGATCTTGTCCGATGATGCAAAAGTCGGGAGCCCCGTGGCTGATTACTTAGGCGTTGAAAATGATTTTGTATTTGAGATTGGTCTTACCCCAAACAGAGCCGATGCGGCATCGCATATCGGTGTTGCCCGTGACCTGAAAGCTATATTTTCCTTGAAGCATCAACTAGAACTAAGTAAACCATCAGTTGAAGAATTTAAGGAATTAAGTGCAATTTGTCCAATTAATGTTGAAGTAAAGGATCAGTCAGCTTGTCCTCGATATTCAGGTGTATATATAAAAGGAGTCATTGTAAAGGAATCACCGGCCTGGCTTCAGAATCGTTTAAAAGCTGTTGGAATGCGTCCTGTTAATAATGTAGTGGATGTTACCAATTTTGTGATGTTGGAAACAGGGCAACCAATGCATGCTTTTGATGCAACGAAGATTAAAGGAAATAAAATTATTGTGGGACAACTTCCTGCAAACACTGTTTTCAGAACATTAGATGGGGTAGATCGTAAGTTGAATGGGACAGAGTTGATGATTTGTAATGATTCAGAAGGAATGTGTATTGCCGGTGTTTTTGGCGGATTAGATGCAGGCGTTAATGATACTAGCAGCGATATCTTTTTGGAAAGCGCATGGTTTAATTCCGTCAGTATTCGCAAGTCAGCAAGGTTGCATGGTTTGCATACTGATTCCTCATTTCGTTTTGAACGGGGTACTGATCCCGATGGAACAGTTTATGCTTTGAAACGAGCAGCTTTATTATTAAAGGAAGTTGCCGGTGGGGAAGTAGCTTCTTCTATCATTGATATATATAATCAGAAAGCCGAACCATTCCAAATAAAATTGACTTATCAGTATGCTGAAAGTTTGATTGGCATGCGAATTTCTCCTCTTCAATTAAAAACAATACTGCAGGCATTGGATATTGTTATTACTGCCGAGACGGAAGAGCATCTTGATTTAGCTGTTCCCCCTTTCAAAGTTGATGTTACAAGACCTGCAGATGTTGTTGAAGAAATCCTTCGCATTTATGGTTATAATGCTGTGCCGCTTCCTAGCAAAATCAGCACATCAATGCCATTCTTTAACCTAAGAGATCCGGATTATTTTCAGCAAAAAATTACCACATATCTTACAGCACAAGGATTTAATGAAGTGCTCAACAATAGTTTGAGTAAACTAACATTCAATGAAATGACCGGACATAGTCTTGACAATTCTGTCCACATCTTGAATCCGTTGAGTAGTGATTTGAATGTGATGCGAAGCACCATGGCCTTTGCCGGACTTGAAACTTTGCAGTATAATCAGAACAGGCAACAGGAAAGGCATCGCATTTTTGAATTTGGGAAAACTTATTTGAAAGGAGATAAAGGATATCGCGAAACGAATCATCTCAGCATTTGGTTGGCCGGTAACCGCTATGAAGAGAACTGGCAACAAAAAAAGGATGATTATAATATATATTACCTGAAAAGTATATTACTGAATTTATTGAAAAATTGTGCTGTAGATTCAGGAAATATTACCATGTCAGAAGAAAGCGATCCCTTGTTTTCATTTTCGTTATCTTTTCATTTTAAGAAAAAGGAATTAGCCCGATTTGGTGTGATTGACAGAAAACATGCAAAGCAATTTGATTTGATGGGTGATGTTTTTTATGCTGATGTAAAC
Source organism: Bacteroidota bacterium (assembly GCA_031418215.1). Classification (GTDB taxonomy): domain Bacteria; phylum Bacteroidota; class Bacteroidia; order AKYH767-A; family OLB10; genus JANOXC01. The sequence goes on along the minus strand of JANOXC010000023.1, from coordinate 3,819 downwards.
ATGGATATATTGTTAAAAGTACTTACAGCCAATGATTTTACAGCGGTTGAACCGTCTCGATTCCCTGAAGTAAGAAGGGATTTGAGCATGGTACTCGACCGTTCGGTTCAATATGAGCAATTGGAAGAACTGGCTTACCAGTCGGAACCGAAATTGTTAAAACGGATTAACCTGTTTGATATTTTCGAAGGAGAAAAAATAGGAGCAGGAAAGAAATCATATGCAGTTAGTTTTTTCTTGCGTGATGAAGAGGCAACTTTAAAAGATAAGCAGATTGATGGTGTGATGCAGCGATTGATGGAAGGACTGGAGAAAAAACTTGGTGCTGTTATCAGGAAGCAATAATTTTTATTTTTTTTTCGCTGTCTTTTTAGAAGCAAACATGCAGGCATAAGGATTTTGCAATAAGCCTATGCAATTTCTCGTTTGATCGGTCTTTTTATATTTTCTAATCAGGGCATAAGTTATTCGAGAATCAGCCTTGATACTTTTTATTAACCATAGCCCATTCAGCGTAGGTTAGTGCTTCTTGATACTTATGTCTAACTTTGCAGCGTGAAAACTTTTGCTGAATTAAAGCTTCCCCGTCAATTTCTGAATGCAATCGATGATCTTCATTACGAAAATCCGACAGCTATTCAGGAAAAAGCGATTCCTGTTGTATTAAGCGGGCAGGACGTAATGGGTATTGCCCAAACAGGGACAGGAAAGACCGCAGCCTACCTGCTGCCTTTATTGAGATTGTTAAATTATGCTCAAGGGAATGAGCCACGCGTATTAATTTTATTACCAACGCGTGAATTGGCAGTACAGATTGGACAAGCTGTAGAACAATTGGGAAAGTATACTGATTTGCGTAAGGCAGTTATTTATGGAGGGTCCGGTGCGAAAAATCAAATTGCAGAAATTGAAAAGGGCATTGATATTATTATAGCAACGCCGGGTCGTTTCCTGGAATTGTATTCAGAAGGCCACCTTGTTGTTAAAAAAATAAAGCACCTGGTAATGGATGAGGCAGAACGCCTAATGGATATCAGTTTCATAAGTCAGTTTCATCGTGTGCTGGAAGTATTACCATCAAAGCGCCAAAACCTTTTATTTTCTGCTACGATGAGTGACCTCGTAAAAAAGATTGCAGATGATTTTTTGAAATTCCCGGTTGTTATAGATATTGAACCGGAAAGAAAAACAGCAGAGACGGTCGAGCATTTATATATAAAAGTTCCAAACTTAAGGACAAAGATCAACCTGCTTGATAATATGTTGGAGCGGCATTCTTTTCGTAAGGTCATCATCTTCTGCAGAACCAAAGCAACAGCTTCCAATGTGGGAAAATATATATTGCGAAAATATGGGGTGGATCTTGTTCGTGTTGTGCACGGAAATAAAACACAACAGACTAGAATTAATGCCATGGAGGATTTTAAAACGAAAGATATTCGTATGCTCATTACTACTGATGTTGCAGCAAGGGGACTTGATGTAGCTGATGTTTCGCATGTAATCAACCTGGATGTACCAATTGTATATGAAGATTATGTTCATCGCATTGGCAGAACAGGTCGTGCTTTTAAAAGTGGAAAAGCAATTACTTTCGTAACGATCGCTGATGAATATCATCTTTCTAAAATCGAGAAACTGATTAAACAAAAAATAAAAGAAATTAAGCTTCCGAAAAATGTAGTTTTAGAAGAAACCCAATTTGATGAGCAACAATTGATGTTACGTGAAATAGATGAGCAGAAACGAAAAGAGAATCCTGACTTCCAGGGAGCGTTTCATGAGAAGAAGAAAAAATGACCACTGATTAAACGGATTAATCGTGATTAACGCTGATTTTAATTGTTGAAAGAGGTTGGCAATTAGTATTTGATTATTATTGACACAGTATCTTATGATGCAATCAAGAAATAGTAAGTTGAATTGCCTCATCATTTGTAATATGTTGTTGTTGAAGGAACACAATTTGATAAGCAACAGTTGATGTTACGCGAAATAGATGAGCAGAAACTAAAAGAAAATCCTGACTTCCAGGGAGCGTTTCACGAGAATAAGAAAAAATGACCACTGATTAAACGGATTAATCTTGATTAACGCTGATTTTAATTGTTGTTTACGAGTTATTGAAAGTAGTTACCAATTAGTCTTTGATTATTGTCTGCCATTATCTTGTGATGCAATCAAAAAGCAGTAAGTGGATTTGCCTAATCATCCGAAAAATGTAATTGTGGTAGAAACAGAATTTGATAAGCAACAATTGATGTTACGCGAAATAGATGGGCAGAAACGAAAGGAAAATCCAGACTTCCAGAGAGCGTTTCACGAGAAGAAGAAAAAATGACCGCTGATTAAACTGATTAATTTTGATTCGCGCTGATTTTAATTGTTGCACAATTATCTTTGTAGAGATTACCAATTACTCGTTGATTATTATAGAACCAGAATTTTATTGTGCAATCAAAAAATAGTAAGTGGATTTACCTGATCATTCTATCGCTGATATGGGGTAGTTCATTTATTTTAATGAAACGCGGATTGTTGTATTTCCGTCCCGATCAGGTTGCTGCACTAAGAATGGTTGTTGCTTTTTGTGTTACGTTTCCTTTTTGTCTTCGTCAGTTTGCTAAAATTGATAAAAGCAGGTGGAAGTATATTGCTGTTGTAGGTGTTTTCGGAAGTGGGTTGCCTGCCATTTTATTCACTACTGCACAAACGAGGGTTAATAGTTCATTGGCAGGCATGTTAAATTCCCTGACACCGGTTTTTACATTGCTGATTGGAGCATTTTTTTTTAGGACAAGGTTTTCGCTAATGCAAATATTGGGTGTGATAGCAGGATTTCTGGGGGCAGCGGCACTTGTACTAATTAATGCCCAGGGAAATATTTCGTCTGATGCTGAATTTGCATTACTAATTGTGCTGGCAACCCTGTTCTACGGAATAAGTGTAAATACGATCAAAACACATTTGGGAGGTATTAATTCCTTCCTAATCTCAGGTTTTGCCTTGATGATAGTGGCTATACCATATGGGATTTATCTCTTTTCTACAGATTTTGTTAATCGTTTAGCAACTAATCCCGATGCATGGCTTGGATTTTCCTTTGTTGCAACATTGGCTATTATGGGAACAGCCGTTTCCAATATTCTCTATTTCCAATTGGTAAAAATAGCCAGCCCACTTTTTGCTTCAGCAGTAACTTACTTGATTCCCATAGTGGCCTTGATGTGGGGTGTGGCTGATGGGGAGACGCTGAATTTTCTTCATATTCCGGCCATGATTGTTATTTTAGGGGGAATTGCGCTAATCAGCTATAAAAAGGTCGGAAAAGTTGAGTTTCAAAAGCAGGAAAAGCCTTCAGAATAGCTAAATAGGGAACAATTTTAAACAGGCCGTTGTTTATTACGAAAGTAACTCTTACATTTGCCACCCCAAATTTGGGTAATACAATTAAAGAAAAGATCATGTACGCTATAGTGGATATTGCAGGTCAGCAATTCAAAGTGAATGAAAATACGTCGGTTTATGTACACCGTCTCGAAGCAAAAGAAGGCGATTCTGTTACATTCGACAAGGTATTAATGATTGGCGGCTCTGGAGCAGTTACAGTAGGAAAACCAACTATTTCTGGGGCTTCTGTATCGGCTACTGTTGTTTCCCACGTTAAAGGCACTAAAGTGCTGATTTTTAAGAAAAAACGTAGAAAAGGTTACCAAAAAATGAATGGTCACCGCCAGTTCTTTACAAAAATTCAGGTTGATAAAATTTCAGGTTAATCACATTCAATTAATAAAAGCAGAAAATGGCACATAAAAAAGG
>JANOXC010000022.1:0-19324 GCA_031418215.1 Bacteroidota bacterium | reverse complement strand
TTTATTGTGGGCGCAACCGGACGTTCATTCATTTTCTCAAGGGGAATTTCAAAACTATTTTCCCTGTCGAAATCAATGGTAGGTGACACACTAAATTTCCCCAATGCCCTTTTCACCGCTGCTCGCATAATAGCATACACGGCCTTTTCATCTTCAAATTTAATCTCCGTCTTTGTTGGATGAATATTCACATCAATCCGGGCAGGGTCAATAGCTATATTAATAAAATATGTTGCATAAGTTTCCTTGCTTATCATACTTTCAAAAGCTGCTGAAACTGCATGATTTAAATAGGCATCTTTAACAAAGCGGTTGTTGACAAAGAAATACTGCTCCCCGCGCACTTTTTTAGCAAACTCAGGTTTGCCAACAAATCCCTCAAGCTTCACAATACTAGTCTCTTCTTCCACAGGCACTAGTCTTTCATTATATATAATGCCAAATATGGAAGCTATGCGCTGACGAAGGTTACCCGTACGCAAATCGAATACTGCGGTATCATTATGTGTTAGGCTGAACGCAATCTGAGGATGCGCCAATGCTACCCGAGTAAACTCTTCTATAATATGACGCGTTTCAATGGCATTCGACTTCAGAAAATTTCGACGGGCAGGTACATTGTAAAAAAGATTTTTCACTGTAATTGACGTACCACTGTTGGTAGCAATCGGTTGCTGACTAAGTACTTCTGAACCCTCAATAATTAACTGGTTGCCCACTTCCTCATTACTCCGGCGCGTTTTCATTTCCACCTGTGCAATTGCAGCAATGGAGGCCAATGCTTCCCCTCGGAAACCCATGGTATGCAAGGTAAATAAATCGTTGGCGGAACGAATTTTAGAGGTTGCATGTCTTTCAAAACACAAACGCGCATCCAGCACACTCATGCCTGAACCATCATCAATCACTTGAATCAGGGTTTTTCCGGCATCCTTTAAATACAATTTAATGCGGGAACTGCCGGCATCAATTGCATTTTCCAACAATTCCTTCACAGCAGAGGCCGGTCGCTGAATGACTTCGCCTGCTGCTATTTGGTTAGCAACGGAATCCGGTAATAGTTGTATGATATCTGACATGTAAATATACCTGTGGTAAAAGTATCTAAATTGGATGAGTTGTGACTATAGAAAACGGTATTTTTCAGTGATTGTTGTTGGTAATTAGTACCTCCACTCGGCGTTTCAAAAGAAGCATGGAATTGATTTTCCTTTCATTCAACATCATTGCTATTTGCTATTTCACAAGTTAAGTAAATAGACAATAATTATTTCAAAAAAGGCTTAACAAATCACAAAAGGAAAAAAGCCGACCCAAACATTCGGGACGGCTTTTTTCCTGTAGCGAGGGCGGGAATCGAACCCGCCACCTCAGGGTTATGAATCCTGCGCTCTAACCACCTGAGCTACCTCGCCATTAATATGGTTGTTCAAAACAACAACCAAAGGTTCATTTTTTCGGAGGGCAAACCTACTGATTTTTTCTAAAAATGATAGTGATTAGACGAAAAAACCGCAATTAAATCCTGGCGTCATTCAGTAGCAAGCGTTTCAAATCGCAGTCAGGTATGTAATTATGCCAAAGAAGGTTTATCATGGCTGAAATAGTAGCATCAGGTGTCGAGCCTAAATCACCAATTTCTGTGCTTTCTGAAATTACTTCCCATTGAGACAACTAAAATAAAGGAAAAAAAGCTCAACCTATTGTATAACCTATTCGCCCTCACCTTACTAGTCAAAAATAATTGGACTACTTTTCGAAAAAAAAACCTTCCCTAAGGGAAGGCTTTCATCTATATTAATAATATAGAAGTTACACTTTGAATTTGTAACCCGGTTTGATGTTACGTCCGGATAACCAACTTGGCGAACCCCAATACATATTTTTACGGTATCCTCCGGCATTGTGAACTGCCAGACGGCCTTGCTTTTTTAATGATGCCAACAATACTGAAATTTTTCTGCCAAACTCTACTTTGTCGAGTTTAGGATATTTTTTACAAAAAGCTTCTAATATTTCACGGTTGTGAACAAAGCGTTTTTTATTCATTACCGTGTCATGAATAAACTGGGTGATGTTGATCGACAAAGCTGACTTGCTGCCATGTGGGCGACCGGGTTTGGGTTTACTGCTTCTGGGTTTAGCAGTTTTTTTAGCGGCTGTTTTTTTTACGCTTTTCTTAGGTGCCGCCTTCTTAGCGCTTGTTTTACGAATTACTTTCTTTGCCATTTTAAATTAGGATTTGCAGAACAAATATAAACCAAATATTAATATTCCAAGCAAGTTGATGATATTTTTTCTAATCCCCGGCTATTAATCTATATATAAGCAGATGAAATGATACCTCTATTAATTATTTCTCCTCACAAATCGAGTGGAAATTATTTATATAAGTATTCTATTTATTGCTTCAAAGTCGCTTCTCCGCTAATGCCTTTTTTCCTGTTACGCTTATCACGCCATCGTTGCCTGAGTTCACTCAATGAATTAAATTCTTCTCTGTAAAAAATACCGATGCCTTGCGTATATTGTGAGTTTAAGTTGTTGATGAGTGAATTATTATTGGATCGGTTAAAAGCCTTCAATCGTACTTTTCCATCTTTTCGGGCTTTAACATCAACACTGAAATCACCTACTATATTTGATGTATTCTGCGGGCTGCCTGCATTATTGCCTGCTACACCAACATTGGTTTCCAGCGTTACATAATCATTGAATAAACTTGTTGATAAAGCAAGCTCCAATTCTTCTTGGGTGAGAGATGTCCCCGGATTATAATTAATCCCAACATTTATATTATCGTCAATCTGCGATGCCCAATTACTCAACTGTTGAGAAAGGAATTCATAAGCATTGGCACCAACTGCCCCTGATGTGTTTGCAGGTGGCCGATTTGCCAATTCATCAGGCGGGCTGAATCGCCGCAGTATAAGCAATGATACTGCTTGTTTGAACTTCTGCTCATCAGTGCTGATATAACGTTGAATCCTACTAGCAGTTGTAGCGTCAATATTGGGCACTTCAATATCGAATCCAATAACAGGATTAAATAATTTGCCACTAAGTTTTAGACGTAATATTGCCGGAATCTGTTTTCTATAGCCGGCTGTTGTATCCTGTAACAAATCATACAGGTTTACTCTTAACTTACTATAAACAGCATTGATAGCAACATCTGCATCATATGGGTCGCCGGTCCAGCTAATGCTTCCTCCCTTTTCAATGGTAAAGGGTTTGCTGATTACATTTTGCAGCGTAAAAGTATACTGACCATGTTCAATATAATAGTTTCCATACATCAGGAAGCCATCTGCATCATTGATTTTCATCTTTATGGTACCGTTTCCATTTCCTTCTATAACATCTCCTATCTTATCATCAAAGATCAGTTTAATGTTTGCATCGGAAGTTATATCAAGATCAAGATTAATATCTAGCCCGCTGATATCTGCGTTGTTTTTGGCTAACTGATCTGAAATGGTATCAGTCTTTAAAAAAGTTATAAAGCTGCTTCTGCTAATCTCTTCCGGATTATCCAACGGAATGCTGATCTGCGTACCTTTTTCAGAACGAAGGGCAAGGTCCATTTTTATATAGTCAAGATAACCGCTAATTTTAATATTACCTGAGCCATAAGCAGTGCCATAAAAAAGGTTATTGTCTTTATAAGCGGTATTGAGCAAATGCATTTTCTGTGCAGCAATATTTATATCAAAATAAAAATCGTTCAGGTGATCATGCGTTATTTTTCCATTTGCTATTGCTTTATTTCCTTTTCTATCATTCACTACTACATCATCAAAAGAAATTTCATCTTCCGTAAGTGTTACATCAGTGGAAAAATTATAATAGGTATTCAGGTAATCCACTTTGAATCCCACTTTCTGTAACTGTGCAACACCAGTTAATTGAGGCGCACTGACCAATCCGGATAGTTCAAACTTTCCGCTTGCAATACCTGAAAGATCGGAAAAGATGCCTGTAAGATAATGGCTAAAGGATTTAATATATGTTTTCTGCATTTCAATATCAAAATGAATTTCATCTTTATCCTTTATTAAATATTCGCCATTCACTGCAATATTCTTCTCCCCGCCACGTGTTACAAAACCATTGATCTCTATTCTCTTTTTGGATGTATTCCATGTGGTTACCACATCAGCATCACCTAGTGTATCGCCAAACCAACTCAGGTCCTTTACATTTAAATCTGACTCAATAACAGGATTCTTTAAGAGTGAGGATATTTTTATATTTCCATTTGCAATACCCCCAATTTCAGCATGATATATATTCAGGATTCTTCTTGATAAAGATGTATTGAACTCTTTCAAATTCAAATCAACGGAGGAGGAAGAATCCTGCCCGATAATTCCATTGATGGAAACCATCTGATTTCCGGAACTGAAGTTGAAATTGCTGACCAAAACTCCGGCATTGTCAAACAATATATAATTTGAAGGATCAATTTGCCATTCTTTTCTTTCCAAAAGAAATTCATTTGGGAGAAGCTTCACTGTGGTGTACCCGGAAGGAAGAAACTTAACACTGAATCCCCAGTTAATTCGTGAGCGGCTAGAATCAGAATTTGCCACCACCAAATTGAAATCTGCAGAATCGCGGTTGGCTAATCCTGCCAATACAACATCTGTAAAATTAAGGCTGTCGTTAACTATCAATTCTTCATTCTTTAAATATAACCTTAGCGAATTTTTCTCTGTAACACCACTTATATTTAATCCTGTAAAGCGAATACCTTTATATATAATCTCATCCGATTTAAGCAAGGCAGAAAAATCTTCTGTTCTGGTATTAAAACCACCTTCCAGTTTTGTTCCCGCCAGTATGGAAAGTTCAGGAACAAACACATCAAGCACGCCCCTTGTTTCCTTTAATTTAACCTGGTAATCAAAAGTCTGATAGGTCATTTGCTTACCCACATTAACAGGAATAGCCGGAATATATTTACTCAAGACAAATGCGGCCGAATTAAAGAAAGAGGACAATTGAAAATCGCCTGACATGGTTGCATCTGCAAAATCCGACTGAAGCAAAATATTTCTTTTACTGTTTGATGTTGAGGCATCAATGTATAAATTATTGATAGTTATCCCCCGTAACAAATGAATATAATTGGTATTGGTAAGTTGCAAGGTGCCTTCTAAATTATCAATCTTATTTCCGGTACAATGTAATTCCGCTTTGGTAGAAAAATCAGCCGTTTCATCGTTAACTAGATTGAGTGTACCAAGTTTTGCATTTTTTACATCAGCTGTAAAATCAAATACAGGCATTGCTTTAGAATAATCAACCGTGCCATTAAAATCCAGGTCTACATTTGGATCGGCTACTTTCAATGCTCCGGTAAACAACCGTCGAGAGACGTGCCCATTAACGGCTAAACCGCTATATTGATATCCTTTTATCACAATGCTGCTTACATCACCAACCAGATCAGCTTCTAATTTTGCAAGTGCTAAACTCTGACCCTTCACTTTCACCTTTGCGGTGATTTCCCCTACTAGCGGATCAACCCGCAACAGTTTACCTATATCAAATTGATGCGTCATTATATTACCTGAATAAGCAGCGGGAATTTTACCACTCCCAACCTTGAAATTGATATCCGACGACACAAAACCAATTGCGGTTGTCGCTGTACCATAGGCTACAAAATCGTTATAAAAACCGGTGAACTTCCCTTGAAAATGAATGGTACCCAAAGCAATCAAATTATTTGGCAATGAAATCAGTTCACCGCTTTCAAAAGGATAAGCTGGAATTGATTCCACATCCTTTTTGTTGAGTCGAAGGTCAGTTGCCATCATATCAATAAAAGTCTCCTCTATTTCAGGCAACCCATTCATGCTTAAATCGCCTTTGAAATAGCATTCAGGCGTATAAATGATTTCCAGATTTTTTCCTTTTAGGTTATTGACGGTGCCATGCACATCTCCTTTAAAGGAAATCGTTTTTTTTAGTCCAATCAAATCACTTGCGAAATATTTAATATCTTCTGAAGCCATCTTACTTTTTGCAAATGATGTTTCCAGCCTGACCTTGGGAATAAAATCATTAAAATCATCCCACGATTCGAAATTCAAACGAACATTACCATGTACCTTGCTGCTTTGCGTTTGAACAGTTAATTCCCTTGCGCCTAGGTGTTTTGATGATGCGGAAAATTCTCCGTTAAGGTCAGTCAAAACGAATCCGCTTTTTTCCATTGCCGCCATCTTTGTTACTGTAAAAAGTACGGAATCACCCCGCGGAATAATATCGTTAACCTGCAGATTTAAATTCGTAATCAGCATATCTTCAAAATCTATTCCTGAAGTAGTATCATCCCACCTGAAATCCCGATAAGAAAAAACAGCATTGGCAAGGTTCACGCGATTCAATTTAACGTCCCAATTAGCAGCAGTTGTGTCTGATGAAGAGGAGGAAAAGTAATCAGCTAAAAAGTCGATATTCAACCCTTTGACTTCCTTATATCTGCGAAGATAGATTTGGGCATCATTCAAATCAACACTGGAAATTAACAGTTTTCGTTTACCGTAATTAAAACCTGAAATACTGGCATCCAACACCGGCGCATAAAGCAGGGTGTCATGCTTTAGGTCTTCAATATATAATCCTCTGAGCGCAATGCTTCTGAATAAATGAATTTCTACTCCATCAATGGAAACCGTCGTTTGTAATTCATCAGAAAGGTAGGCTGTGATCCGCTGAACTGCCCAAGTTTGAACAGCGGGAATTTTAACCAATGCAACAGCCCCCGCAAAAAATAATATCAGCGGAATGGCAACTGCAATTAAAACAATATAAACTCTCTTTATGACGATTTATATATAAAGTCCGAATAAAACGAAAAATGAATGGCGATTAGTACTTTTGCATTGCTTGTTATGAACACTGAATCTGTTTACATCCTTGGTATTGAATCATCCTGCGATGATACTTCAGCTGCCGTATCCTGCAATGACAAGATCCTTACAAACGTTATTGCCGGGCAACGGGTGCATGAAGCCTATGGTGGCGTTGTTCCAGAGTTGGCTTCACGCGCGCATCAGCAAAATATTATTCCTGTTGTGCACGAGGCTCTCAATCAGGCAAAAATAAACAAAGGACAGTTGCATGCAGTTGCTTTTACACGTGGTCCGGGGTTAATGGGGTCATTGCTTGTGGGTACCTCTTTTGCAAAATCATTTGCCCTTGGTTTAGGAATACCCATCATTGAGGTAAACCATATGCAGGCCCATGTAATTGCCAATTTTGCAAGCAGAAAGGATGAAACAGCCTTCATACCCCCTTCATTCCCTTTTTTATGCCTTACTGTTTCGGGTGGCCATACCCAAATTGTTAAAGTGATGAGTCATACTGATATGACGGTTATTGGACAAACCATGGATGACGCTGCAGGGGAAGCTTTTGATAAAGCTGCTAAAATTTTAGGATTACCCTATCCCGGAGGACCATTGGTTGATCAACATGCAAAATCAGGAAATCCATTAGCCTATAAATTTCCACATCCAGTTATGCCGGATTTGAATTATAGTTTCAGTGGATTAAAAACATCCTTTCTATATTTTATCCGCGATCAGAAATCAGTAAATCCTGATTTTGTCGACCAATCACTTGCAGATATTTGTGCTTCCTTCCAGTACACCATCGTGCAGGTCCTGTTGCACAAATTAAAAATGGCAGTTGAGCAAACGGGAATCAAAAAGGTAGCCATTGCAGGTGGTGTTTCAGCTAACAGCAGCCTTCGTTCTACATTACTTGAAATGAAAGAGTCGGCTGGTTGGGAAGTATTTATTCCAAAGTTTGAATACTGCACCGATAATGCTGCCATGATTGCCCTAAGCGGTTATTTCAAATACCTGAAAAATGACTTTTCATCTCAAGAAACAACTCCTGTTGCCAGGTATCCTTTTTAGCAAAAAATATAGTGTGGATATCAACAACACACCGTTAAAGAATGTTTGATGGAGCTTATCGTTTGATATATCAATAGGCCCTACATTCACTGAGAATTAGAATCAACTTACATGCAAAACCGGGAAACAAAAAAACAATCAATAATTATTTTATGGGTATTACTGGCAGTTTCATTAGGGTTTAATGCTTTTCAATATTTAAACTTTCACAATCTGCAACAAAATTATAACCTTAAGCTAGATAGTTTACTCACCTCAAGTGTGGACCTTGAAAAAGAGCTGAATGACACTTATTCGGAATTGAATCAATACAAAGGTATATCCACCCGCTTGGACAGCTTATTAACTGAAGCAAATTCAAAGGTTGATCTACAAAAAGGCCGTATAGAATTATTGATCCATGAGGAACATACTAGTGCTTCATTGAATAAGAAACTGCAAACAGAAATGGCAGCGCTAAAAAAATTACGTGAAGAGTATCTTGAAAAAATTGATGCCCTATTAGTAGAGAATGAGCAGTTGAAAAAAGAAAAAAATGACCTCACCTCTACTGTTGAAACATTGACAAAAAATCTTGAAAGTACTGTTACAACAGCTGGTGTCCTTAAATCAGAATATTACAACATCACCGCCTACAAGAAAAGAAGTAATAATAAATATGCCCCTACTGCAATCGCTAAGCGAACTAATAAAATAGAAGTTTGTTTTACTTTATTGGAGAATACCCTTGCCAAACCGGGAACCAAAAATATTTACCTGCGTATTGTAGAACCCGGTGGTAAAGTGTTAGGCAACAGAAGCACAGGCAGCAGCACCTTCAGGAAAAGTGGCAGCAATGAAGACATCCTTTTTACAAGTACTATTGAGGTAGATTACCTTAATGCAAAACAAAATATCTGCCTAAATTGGGAAGACATGGAACATCCTTTTTCCAGTGGGACCTTTATGGTTGAAATTTATGTTGATGGGGCATTCAGTGGTGCAAGTTCAATCAATCTAAGATAACCTGCTATTCACTGTCATTTTTATTTTTTTATGAGCCTTGCAACAAACATGGTGTCAGCATAGAAATCTGCACCTTCAATTAAAGCAGATGACTCCAACTCAAAATCACAATTTTCAATAATCCAATCTACCATTTCTTCATTTTCCGCCTTAAATACTGAACAGGTAATATATATGAGTGGCTTTCCCGCTTTAAGCAATGGCGAAACATGGCTGATAATCTTCTTTTGGCGTTCCGTATACATTAATAAATCGGCCTCATTAAAAAAACTAATGTGTTCCGGTGATCGCGACCACGTTCCTGAGCCGGTGCATGGTATATCGGCGATGATGCCATCAAATTGATTTTGAGAAATTGTTTTAGGAATCATGTTTCCCAGGTCAACCAATTCCATTTTATAATTGATGATGCCGTTTTTTTCAAAGCGCGTTTTCAAATTGGATAATATTTTCTCCCTGTTGTCACTTACTGTAAGTGAAATGCCGGGTTCCAAACCATGAAGAAGCAAGCTTTTCCCTCCTGAAGCAGCACAGCAGTCATACCAATGATCGCCTTTTTGCGGTTTGAAATAATTTCCTGTTAATTGTGAACTATAATCCTGCACTTCATACCAACTAGGATTTAGCCCGGGAATTTTTGATAAATCCGTTGAATTTCTAATTCCGACAGCAACACCTTGCTTTACATATTGGATACTATTACTTTCCAGACAAGTAATAAAAGGCGTTTCCATATTTCTTTTAACACGCAGCCATAAATACGGTTGCTTTAATATATTCATCGTCATAAAAGTTATATTCAACTTTTCACTTGCCAATTTTAAAAATGGAAAAACATCCTGCAAATTGAATTGGGGATATGCTTCCTGAACAACACTCAATTTAATGCTTAATTGAGCCGTTAAATCTGCGTTATTATTTAAAGCCGTGCTTTGCAGCAAAAAAGAGAATAATGAAGACTCCTTATCCATAACAAGAAAAGAGGCTACAGCAAGTCGTTCTTCTTTTTTCAAATCTGGAAGTGCTGTTCCTAATCTATACCAATTGTAAATAAACTGAGAAGTCAATCTTCTGTCATTGGCACCCATTTCATGATGTTGTCGAAAATAATTTCGCAGATAATGTTGCAAAGGCAATTCGCCCTTATAATTCTCTAATAACTGGTAAATCCGGTCTAACTGTCTTTGCTCCCGCATCGTGCGAAGATAATTTTAACAATTCACATTTCAGTCAGGCCGCTTCCCCGCTAAGGCAAAACGCAGATATTGAATACTGAGTTTGCAATATAAAAATCCTCCTTCTCAGTGTTGGCCTTCCATCAATTTAACTAATTCTCTTGTTACATTCTTGAATGACAGTTGCTCAATGTCTAACTTAGATGAAGGTTTATTCAAAGTTCCATTTCGCAATTTATCAAAAAATCCGGAAATCAAATGGATGTTCAGGTGCCACCCCAAATCATTTACAGAAACAAAATCAGCAGCCGCTCCGCTGTTGGCAATATATATAATCGGTGTTTGAGATGCAGCCAGCTCAATAAACTTCGTTGACACATGGTCCTTGTCAGTATCATTATTAATAATAATAGCGGCATAATAATTCCTCACCAATAAATAGAGCTCCCTGCTTGGCAGTTGCGAATAGTAATTCACCCATGACAAGGCTCCCGCCTCATCAAACAATTCCTTGTAATTATTAGTATCAGAAAAAATATCTAAAATTATTTTTCCATTTGCTATTTTAATTTCTTTTGCAACTAATTTTATATAAGACTCCAGGTTGCTGTAAAGCGTGCCATACCAAATAAGACGTATGGTTTGTTCATTAATCTTAAAATTGGGTTTAATTTCATCCACATCCCAGGCATGCGGAAGGACCAAACATTTCTTTTGGTATTCGGGAAATGTAATTTGCAAATGCTCCTGCATTATTTTCGTAGGAACCAAGATCGTGTCCGCATTTTTAATTACAAAAGCTTCCAACTTCCTCTCATAATCCAATTTCTTTTTACTTAGTTGCTGATAATGACTCATTGGCTCCCAAGTCCAGGGATCACGAAAATCAGCGAATAACCTGAATTGCGGCCATTGTTTCCTCAAACGGGAAATGTAATAGACCAACCTGAATGGAGCACCTGTAACAACAACGTTTTGAATTTGATAGTGTCCGATCACCTCCTTTGCTTTGACTGAAAATTTGTTTCCTGAATAAATAGCCTTGTCATATATATATCCATGGTACAAAAAAGAAGTGGCTATCTGCCAAAATTTATATATTAACTTTTCAAAAATATTAGCACTTTTACGGGTGAATACTGTTGGATAAAAGGCATCTACTGTATGAATGAACAAATTTTTATTGTCCATCACATCTTGCATCCATACAGATTTCTCCATTACTTTGGACACGGCACATATCAAATGAACTTCATACCCTTCTCTTGTCAGGTATTTGGCAAACTTAGCCCACCTTCTTCCTCCTATTCCGGGAAAAGGCGGAAAAATATAGGAAATGATCAGAATTCTTTTTGCAACTTCATTCATAAAATAAAACAAATTTCTTAAATTAGAAAATCAATTTCTTCTTTGATTATATAACTCCAACTTACGTTTTACATAAACAGCCATTTCATATTGCGTTAATGTTTTTAGCTGTGCTTCATTGATTCCGCAATAATTAATGAAATGATCATACTCATCGGCCGGAAGATAAATATACCCAGCTGAAATATAATAATGCAACAACTCCCTTAACAGCGTTCTTCTTTCATCTTCATTCAGCATAAATGCTACTTCACGCCTGCTTCGTTCTTTTCTGCTAAATGCCTGGTACAATGCAGTAATGGGGCTTTGAATGGCATCAATACCTTGTAACTTATACTTGCTTTCATCATAGCCAAGTTTCTGAACATCATTCTCAATACTATTCAATCCACGCTGAGACATGATCATAACTTCCTGCACCATATAAGCTTGTTTTTTAAGTTTCACATTTAACTTAAAGCCCGGCACAATGATTGAATCCTTAAGATGCACAAATTTTAGTTGGTATCCGATGTTGCGAAACGCCAATGTATCTGATTTATAAACATTGATAGTAAACATCCCGCTCTCATCAGCCAACATGCCTTGTTGCGTACGCATGTTAACAACAATACAAGCAGGAACTGGAATACGTTCATCATCCACATCAAATATTTGACCCTTCAATTGAATTTGCTGTGCGCTAATCAATAAAGAATAAAAACAGCAAGTAAATAATAGAATAATAAATCTCTTCCTACGCATAAAATATCAGATTACTTCCGCTACAGTAAAATTGCTGCCGCCTACAAAAATAAGATCATTCAAGCCTGCTTTTGATTTAGCCGCTTTCAATGCTGCCTTAACAGAATTATATATTTCACCTTTTAAATGAAATGATGCCGCTGCCTCAGCCAACAAAACGGCATCCAGTCCCCGAGGTATCGCTGCTTTACAAAAGTAGTAGTTTGCCATTTTAGGAAGTAAGGATAATATTTTATCAATATCCTTGTCGTTCACCATACCCAACACAAAATGTAAATTATCAAAAGATAGGGAATGAACCATTTCCAGCACCACCTTCATTCCGGCCTGATTATGTCCGGTATCTGCAATGATCAACGGTTTTCGCGATATAACATGCCACCTTCCCGCAAGTCCTGTTGATGACTTCACGGTAGATAACCCAATTCTTATATGCTCCTCCCTAATTTCAAAATGTTGCTTTAACAATGCAATGCTTTGCAAAACCGTAACTACATTTTTCAATTGATAAGAACCTGTTAAATCCAATTGCAGGTTTTCGTATAAAAGTTTCCTTTTCCTACTGACATCGACCCTTATATAAGCTTCAATACCGCTTAACTGCTTCACCGCATTTTTATTTGAAATTGGTGAGGTTCCTGCTAAAGCAGCACTCATTTCTTTGGATGCAAAAAATATCGGGGCTTGCATCTCTTTGGCTTTCTTTATAAATACCCGCTTCGATGGGCTCGTTAATTCACCAATCACAACAGGGACTTCTCTCTTAATAATTCCTGCTTTTTCCGATGCAATTTTTTCCAATGTGTCGCCCAACAAATTCATATGATCCCAATCAATATTGGTAATCACTGATAAGATCGGATGAATTACATTGGTAGAGTCAAGCCTGCCGCCAAGACCGGTTTCTATGACGGCAATGTCTACACGATTTTCAAGGAAATACTGAAATGCAAGTCCAACAGTCATTTCAAAAAAGGATGGTTGAATTTTTTCGAAATCCTTTTGATGTTTCGTTACAAAATCACTAATAAATTTCTTGCTAATCATTTTACCATTCACCCGAATTCTCTCCCGAAAATCTTTCAGATGTGGCGAAGTATACAATCCTGTTTTATAACCTGCAGCTTGTAAAATAGCGGCTATCATATGGCTCACTGAACCTTTACCGTTGGTGCCTGCAACATGAATACATTGCAATTGCCTGTGCGGATTATTCAATAAATCACAGATGGCAATGGTATTGTCAAGGTTTGCTTTGTATGCAGCAATGCCAACCCGTTGGTACATGGGCAAGGCATCATATAAATACTTTAAAGTCTGCTGATAGTTCATCTAAGGATGAACACAAAGGTAATCGTACCGCGCTGTTCTTCTACACCTTGAGGGCTTGGAGAAAATTTTGACTTCATGGCAGCTTCTTTTGCTTTGCGAACTAGGTTGGCGCTGGAGGTAGTAGACCCTCTTCCCGGGCCACTTGCAGTTACCACATTTCCTTGCTTATCAACGGTAATATCAATCACCACCTTGCCTTGTTCCTGCGATTGATCTGTTAAACGCGGTGCCAAACGCATGGAGCGGTCGGCCAATGTAAAAGAAACACCAGTGCCATCACCATTGCCTCCATTTCCATCTTTCCCGGTACCATCGCCATGATCGCCGGTACCCATGTTGTTGCCGTGTGTTTTGCTTAATAAACTGCCTTCTTCAATTCCCTGGTCGCCGGGCTTACCGGTTTCTCCTTCCCCGCCTTTTTTCTTTGGTTTATATAAAGCACTTTGATCAACAACAGGCTGTTTAGGCTGCTCCTTTTTTGGCTTTTCAACAATTACGGTATTCTTTTTTACCTCCTTCTTGGGAACCTCCTTCTTCATAATTTCAGGAGCCTCTTCCACATCCTGGGTAATCAGTTCCTTTTCTTCCTGCTTAACTTCTTCCTGTTTTTCTTTCTGTGGGGTGGTCGTCATCAATTCCTTATCAGGCTCAGGCTGAACCTCCCCCATTCCATCCTCCATATATCCGAAGTTAACTTCTACCCCGGCATTGTCGCTGAACATCGGTGGATCGGGATTAGTAAAAACCACCAAAACGAAAATCAATAAAATAACGGCGTGAAAGAAAAGCGTGCCTGCCAACGCTTTCCATTTATCTTTTTTCTCAACTACTGCGGTATTCATTTCTTATTATCAGTTGCCAATATCATTTTAATCTTTAACTGATTTCCAATATCAAGCAACGACACCAAATCCTGCACCGTTACAGCCTTATCAACACGCAAAACAGCTGTTGGTTCTGTTGTTCCTGCAATTGCAGTGGCTAATTCCCTTTGAAGATCGGCATAATTCACTTCTCTGTTGTTGATGAAATAATGCAGATCACCCGTTACGGAAATGGTAAGCGGTTGCTTGTTCAGTGTTTTATGCGTATTCGCTTTAGGGAGTAATAATTTGATGACGTTGGGGTTCACCAGCGTTGAACAAATAAGAAAGAACAACATCAGGAAGAACATGATGTCGTTAAGCGAAGCAGTTGCTACTTCAGGTTGTACCCTGTGTCGTCGTCGGAGATTCATTTTGCAGGTTCTTGTAACAGGTCGATAAACTCAACGGCATTGCTTTCAATCTTGAAAATTACTTTATCAGTTAAAATGGCCAGGTAGTGATAACCAATATAGGCAAATATTCCGATGATCAGGCCAGATGCGGAAGTAATCATTTTTTCATAAAGTCCGCCGGCAATTAATCCAATGGAAATATTATCGGCCAATGAAATATTGTAGAATATCTTAATTACTCCGATGATAGTCCCTACGAATCCAAACATGGGGGCAATACCGGCAATAATACCAAGAATACCAAGATTTTTTTCCAGTTTATGAACTTCAAGCTTTCCGGTATTCTCAATTGCATCCTCAATTTCCTTTATGGGACGGCCAATTCGGGAAATACCTTTTTCAATTAGTCGGGCAATTGGACTATTTGTGTTTTTGCACAATGACTTGGCAGAATCGATATTGCCGTTATGCATGAAATCACGGATATTGTTCATGAAGTTGAGGTCGATACGTGAAGCCCTTGATATGACAAGGTATCGTTCGATAAATATATATATTGCCACTATTGACAGAATACCAATAGGAATCATGATGGGCCCGCCTTTCAACAGCATATCCCATAGGGAAATGGTTGGTGGAGGAGGAGGTGTGGCGATTGGGCTTACCGTTTGTGCGGCCTGACTAATTGTATCAGTAATAACGGTTCCGGCCTGTTGGATCTGGAGGATTAATGACATATTTTGGATTTACACTGGTGAATGGTAAAGGTAACAGCAATGAAAGTGCTATTTGGACAGATTGTAAGCTGCGTTTTAACAATGAATTGTTAATTCAGATAATCTACTCTTAAACGGAAATTATTAAAATAAATTATGTTCCTTAATTGTATGTTTCAAATAATCTTTTTTATCTTCCGACTCTTATTTGACACACGGGGCAATAATTCTTCCGGATTGAAAAAATAATTTCACGCTAAAACTCATAACCAACCTAACTATTCCATTATGAATGCGAATAAAAAAATGAATTTCCTTGTTATTGAAGATAACCTGCAAATGTCAGAGATGATCAGTGATCACCTGAAGGTAAAATTTCCGGAATCAACCATCACTGTTTTTAACTCAGGCGAAGAGGCCATTTCTGGAAATTATCCTAAACCTGACATCATCGTATTGGATTTTCAGCTTGATTCCTTAAATCCAAAAGCCTTGAACGGACTACAGATATTGATGAAGCTGAAAAAGCAGTATACAGCCCCTGTCATTTTCTTAACAGCACAGGAAAAGCCGGAAGTTTCCGCCAACCTCATTAAATATGGTGCTTATGATTATGTTGTTAAAAATCAACAGGCTTTTAGTAAGCTGGAATCTGTAATCAATAGCATATTAGAGCAGGAACCAGTAAAGAAAACCGGCATTTCAAAAAACGCAATGATGATAATTGTAGCTTTGCTAATTGCCATTATTGCCTTTGCTTATTTATTCAGCAATCGATAACTGAAAAAAGAAAATTGAATCTATTTTGTTGTTTCCCTGAACCAATCTGCGTACATGATGTAATTTGTTGCAGTGCGTTCAATTAATATCTTGAATTGCTCAGGGTCGATATTTTTAATTTTTTTGGCAGGCACCCCGGCATAAATGCTCCCTGATTCAACCCTTGTGTTTTCCAAAACAACAGCACCGGCCGCAATAATTGAATTCGTTTCAATAACAGCATGGTCCATAATAATAGCACCCATTCCCACCAGGACATTATCTTCCAATGTGCACCCATGCACAATTGCATTGTGGCCAATAGAAACATTGTTTCCAATGGTAGTCTTTGCTTTTAGATAGGTGCAATGAACTACCACTCCATCCTGAATATTGACTTTATTACCAATGGTGATACTATTTACATCACCTCTGATGACTGCATTAAACCAAACAGAACAATCGTCCCCCATCAATACCTCGCCAACAACAGTAGCATTATCTGCCAGGTAACAATTCTTACCAAATTGGGGTTCTTTGCCCTTTACTGATTTAATCAATGCCATCTTTATTGCCTCCGCATCAAAGTAATTAATTAATTTCCGGATAAAAAATTACAATTGTTGACTTCAATCCCCGCTTTGTTTAAAACCAAGGTCAAATATTTCGTAAATTTGAGCGTTGATTTTCGATATGAAGAAGTTACTTTTAGTTTTATTCACATTGATCTCTTTTGCAGGGTGCAAAAAGGATCGTTATGCTCCTGAGGCCCCCAGTATTGAATTTGGTGAATGGAAGTACCTTAAAAAAGATGCCGCCGGTCATGATCAGTTGGTGGAGCTGATTATTTATTTTAAAGACAGAAATGGAGATATTGGCAGAAGAGAGTTTGAACAGGTGGATAATTGTGGAAGACCGGTGAACGATCTATTTATTTATTATGAGAAAAAAGTAAATAATATATATTCTCCTGCATATATACCACTTCCTGATTCAGCCTTGGACCTCAATTGCAACCTGATCCCCGGCTCCTATGTTGATTCATCACAAATTTTCTTTCATCGCGCATTGGAATATATACAACCTGAAGGAAATAACCGTTCTATTGAGGGTGAAATAGCGTACCAGCTTGATTACGCATCAGCATTATCAAATCTTTTTCCGGTTGGACGTTGCAAGATTTATTTGATGGACCGTGCAGGCAATAAAAGCAATGTGATTTATTCAGATGACTTAGTGATCAATTGATCTTTTTGCATATCATTTAATTAAACACAAAACCATTAGGTCCTATTCCCACAAGACTGCTGTCAATTAAACTTCCATCTGATTTATATTTCAGAAAATAATTTCTGGCCGAAAAACCCGGCTGTCCACAAAAAATATTCCCATCGACAGGATTTACTCCTAAACCGTAATAACTACCCGGAATTAGCAGTGAAGGAATAAACAAATTCAGATCGAATTTATAAACAGCGCCTGTATAACCATTGTCTCCACCTAAGAAATAAATTTTATCATTTATTGTATTCGCTATCAATTTTAAAGGGTGAAAGGATTGTGTAAAATTTAATGCTTGCGAAATGTTATCTGATACTTGATCAATTTGCACTATTCTGCCAGCCACATCATCAGCTGTTCCACCAATATAATCGGCACCGGTTGTTCCTCCGCAAAGTACCAGTAATGCTCCATTCTGTAATTTTACAATACTATTGGGATTCAAACCTACATTGATTGTTTTTATTACTGAATTAGTACCAACATCAATAACACTTACCGTACTATCGTTTCCAATTCCCCCAATATTGGCAACATAAACTTTATTGTTGCTCAATGCCATTTGTTCAGGGCCTGCACCAACATCAATTGTTGAGGTAATAGTTCGTGAAATCAAATCAATAACTTTAACCTGGTTGGAAAACCAGTCACTTACATACGCTTTATCAGCACTTACGGGAAGAAAATATCGCGGACTTGAAAAACCCGTAATTGTTCCGGTTGAACTAAAGTCGGACATATTAACCACTTCAACTTTTTGAGAATTATTAACCACCAAATAACCCTTTCCATTATATATATTCATACTTTGAACTACATCACCAATCGGAACGCCATTTACGGCTTTAAAAACATCACTGATTACGCCTCTTCCTGTATACTGTAAATAGGAAACTGATCCATTATTACCCTGATAAGCTCCTTCATTCACCACAAAGATGCCATGCTCGTTGTACGGAATTGAATCCGTGCCGGAAGATTTTTCTTTTTCGCAGGATGCTAAAGTTATAGCAATAAAACACAAAATTGACAACTGAATTGTTTTCATATAAGTTGATTATAGTTTTAAAAATAACAACAGGATGAAACACCAATAATGGACAATATATATATAGCTACATTGCCACAATATCCTTTCCTCCGAAGGTTTCATCTTTACTATCTAAAAGGCAGGTTTTCTGACTTACCCTGTTGTTGAATCCTTCCCGTGGTTTGAGCGCCACAGTGGTTTAAATTTCTCAACAACAACAATTGCAACAATGCAATGGGCTTACAGCAGCGGGGACTGTTCACGATTTACACGTAATTCCCTTTTAACCCCGAGTACTCGGGGCACCATTTAGCGTGGCTAAACTAGTTAATATCAGTTAACTGTATGGTCATCATTAAAAATATTTTTGAGTACAGCTGCCAACTTCTTATTTTCTAAAAGCAATGATTTACACCCCCTTAAGCCTTCAAATGCTTTTATTAAGTCAAAGTTTTCCTGCAATGCACGAAAATGATAGCCTTTCAAATGATGATAATCAGCTAAGTATTCCTGTTCTGTTTGTCCCGGCGTAGGAATGATGATGGCACTTCTGCCAACTGCCGCCAAATCCATTAATGATGAATACCCAGATCTGCAAACAATATATATACTATTCAGAAGTTGATATTGCATAATATCCGCCGATAAATGATTTACAAAAGTAATGTTGCCAATCGGAGCCGGCAACAAATCTTCATCTGGCTTTCCTCTGATGATTAAAGCAGATTTGCCGTTTTTTTCAAGCTGCGCAATCA
>JANOXC010000021.1:0-57368 GCA_031418215.1 Bacteroidota bacterium | reverse complement strand
ATAAGATAGACGTTGCCGGTAATTTTATTTGGGCGAAACAGATTGGAGGTACCGGTATTAATGATAATGGTATGGATATAGCATTGGACTCGTTAAATAATATATATATCCTGGGTTATTTCGACGGGACAACTGATTTTGATCCTTCATCTGCAGTTTATAATTTAACATCAAGTGGCAGTTCTTTTATTTCCAAATTTGACAGTGCAGGTGGCTTTCAATGGGTAACCGCAATTGGCGAAATGGGCGCAGGTTCATTCGCCCTGGATCTTTCAGGAAATATATATATAACAGGAGGTTTCAATGGGACTATTGACTTTGATCCGGGTGCTGGAGTATTCAATTTAACAGCCTCAACCATCACAGGCGGTGCTATGTATATTTCAAAGTTCAGTGGATCCGGATTATTTAACTGGGCAAAACAATTTGGCGGATATAACGATTATGTTAATGCAATAGCAGTGGATTATTCAGGAAATGTTTTTACTACAGGTACCTTTAACGGGTCAAGTGACTTCGATCCCGGCATCGGTACATTTTATCTCTCCACTTTTCTTAATCCGCCCCCTTCTGCAGACTGGGAACCATTTATATTAAAGTTAGACAGTACTGGTAATTTTATTTGGGCAAAACAAATGGTTGGATCCCCCGGCAGTGATAACGAGGGAACTGCAATTGTATCGGATGCATTTGGCAATGTATATACTACTGGATTTTTCACGGTTACTGCTGATTTTGATCCGGGATCCGCAACATTCAGTTTAACACCTGTTACCGGCAATGATATTTTTATTTCTAAACTTGACAGCTCTGGAAATTTTGTTTGGGCTAAGCAAATGGGTGGATCAAACTTATACAATGGTTGGGGTAGTGGCTATTCTATTGCAATTGGCAATAATGGAAGCGGTGATGTTTATATTGCTGGCACTTTTGTGGATACTGCCGACTTTGATCCCGGTGCCGGAACCTACTTTTTAAGTTCTAACGGCTGGTATGATGTTTTTATTTCCAGGATAACAGCATCAGGCAATTTTGTATGGGCAAAATCTATGGGTGGTACAGGAATTGAATATAATCCATCAATAGCGGTTAACACAATGGGCAATTGTTATATAGCAGGTGATTTTTCCAGTCCTGTCATAACAGCTGGAACAAATGTTTTGATAAATAATGATAACACTGGATTTACCACTGATGGTTATATAGCTAAACTAAATAATATCTCAGTGGGCTTAGTGAGTGTGATGGATGATAACGGAATTTCTGTATATCCAAATCCTACTGAAAACAGTTTCACTATTGACTTAAATGGGAATACTAAAAAATCGGATGTAATAATTACCGACATTGCAGGGAATATAATTTTAAAAATAGCTATAATACAAAGTGCAGAAGTAAATACAAAAGATTTTGCAACAGGAATTTATTTAATACATATTCAATCAGAGGCTTCTTCAACTGTAAAAAAACTTGTTGTTGCCAAATGAAGTTAACAATTGATTGAAGAAATAGTATTTAGAGCAAGGCTTGATTAAAGTTATGAGCTCGTTTTTAAGCCTGCCTTTGCGACCTACATACACGGATAAACTATTGAATGTAAGAGAATCATCCCTCAACTGCGTGGCGTTTAACGATTCAAAGGGTGAAGTCAAGCGATAGCGCGTACTTCACCCCTTTTTATATTAATTTTGGACTCCTGCCTTATTTTTCTTTTTAATTGAGCACTGTTAAAATGTTTATTTCAGTTATAACAGGATTTAATATTTTATGGTCATTTTTAGGCTGGCAAACCACCTTAAAATTATATGTCCAAACAACTCATTTCCCAGTACTACAATAAAGTTGATAAGCTTATTCAATTTGGAGGAAGTCGTAAGGAGACTTCTGTAAGAAATGAATTTTACAACCTGCTCAGCCATTATGCCGAGAAAAAGCATTTGGTGCTCATTGCTGAGTTACCCATCCGCGGAACAAAAGGCAAAGACGTTACTCCTGATGGTACTTTAAAAAATATTCTTCGTTTGGATTATGGCTATTGGGAAAGCAAGGATGAATCGCTTGACCTAGATGAGGAGATAGATAAGAAAGTGAAGAAAGGTTATCCGCTGAACAATATTTTATTTGAAGACAGTAACCTCGCCATTTTATTCCAGGATAAGGAAGAAGTAATGCGTATTAATATGCGCAACCCCGATGAGCTGGACAGAATTCTCACAGCTTTCATCAATTTCGAAAAGCCGGAAGTGCGTAAGTTCAATGATGCCCTCGATCATTTTCAAAAAGATATTCCTACGATTTTAAAAACGCTGCGGGAAAAAATTGATACAGATGGTAAAGCGAATAAAAGATTTATTAAAGCTGCTGATACCTATTTAGCATTGTGTAAAGCGGAAATCAATCCCGACATTACCATGGCTGATGTGCGGGAAATGATGATACAGCATATTTTAACAAGCGACATCTTCAATAAAATTTTTGATGATGCAGAATTTCATCAGCATAACAGCATTGCCAAAGAACTGGAATTACTCATTGGTACTTTATTCTCTTACAGCGACCGTAAAAATTTACTGGCCAGTATTGAACATTATTACGATGCTATTAATGCAACAGCTGCCGGTATTGCAGATCATCATGAAAAACAAAAGTTCTTAAAATCATTGTATGAGAATTTTTACAAAGCCTACAATCCAAAAGCGGCCGACCGTTTAGGGGTGGTTTATACACCCAATGAAATTGTAGACTTTATGATTGATAGTACCAATTTTTTATTGGAAAAACATTTTAAGCGTTTATTGTGGGATAAGAATGTAGATATACTGGACCCTGCAACAGGGACTGGAACTTTTATTTGTAACATCATAGATAAATGTCCGCCGCAATATTTAGCACATAAATACAAACATGAATTGCATGCCAATGATGTTGCTATTCTGCCATACTACATCTCCAACCTCAATATTGAATACACCTTTAAACAGAAGATGAATTACTATGAGGAATTTAAAAACCTTTGCTTTGTTGACACGCTGGACAATACCGATGCATTAGCTTACGGCGGCAAACAACATGACCTCTTTGGTTTATCCAGCGAAAACTCCAGAAGAATTGTGGAGCAGAATAAAAGAAAGATTTCTGTTGTGATTGGTAATCCGCCTTATAATGCCAATCAGAAAAATGAAAATGAGCATAATAAGAATAGGGAGTATCCTTACATCGACAAAAGAATAAAAGATACTTACATAAAAAACAGTATAGCGCAGAAAACAAAAGTATATGATATGTATTCACGTTTTTATCGATGGGCTTCTGACAGGATTGATAACAATGGAGTTATTACTTTGATTACAAATAATTCTTTTATTAATGCGAGAACATTTGATGGATTTAGAAAATCAATTCAATCAGAATTTGACTTTGCTTATATAATTGACCTCGGAGGCAACATAAGAGAATTGTCAGGAAAAGATGGTATCTTTCTTAATGAGGAACATACCATTTTTGGTGTTAGTGCGGCAGTTGGTATTGCTATTATGTGGCTTGTGAAACTGGATAATTCAAAAATCAAGAATTGTCAAGTGAATTATATTCATCCATGTGATATAAGAGCAACAAGAAAAGAAAAATTAAGTTGGATCAGTGGATTAACCACATTCAATGACATTGGTTTTGATAAATTAAATCCTGATAAGAATAATAATTGGATTAATATTTCAACCAATGATTTTGAAACCCTACTACCACTAGCTGATAAAAAAGTTAAAAGTGGAAAAGGAAAAGAAGCGGTTTTTAAACTGTTTTCAACGGGCATAAACTCTGGCAGAGATGAGTGGGTTACAAATTTTAACACAATACAATTAACAACCAATATTAAATTTTATATTGGGGTTTTTAATCAAGCCAAATCGAACAACGAATTTAGCAGCAATATTAAATGGTCAAGAAATATTAAGAACAAATTAAAAAATGATTCTTTAGCATTTAATAAAATTAATATTGTTCAATATTTATATCGGCCATTCCTTCAAAAATATCTATACGTTTCCGATATTCTAATTGATGAAAGAAGCCTTTCCAATCAACTTTATAAAGAGGCACTAAACGAGAAAAACTTAAGTATTGTTTTGACAGGCCCTGGATCCGAAAAACCATTTTTCGCCTTAAGCACGCAGATATTAAATGATTATCATTTTGTCGGAGCAGGGGCTTCATCACAATGCCTTCCTTTATATAACTACAACGAAAAAGGCGAACGAACAGACAACATCACCGACTGGGGCAAACAGCAATTTGAAGATTATTACTATTCTCCGGAACGAACCAATGCAACAGTAAAGTCATATCAGGTTGTTCAATTCGGTGCAAATAATAATAGAAAAGGTACAGTGATGGAAGTTCCCGGGATTCAAAAAACAGACATTTTTCATTATGTATATGCCGTATTACACAACCCTGCATACCGAAAAAAATATGAGTTAAATTTAAAACGGGAATTTCCGCGCATTCCATTTTACGAAAACTTTTGGCAATGGGCGAAATGGGGTAAACAATTAATGGAGTTGCATATTAATTATGAAACAGTAAAACAATTTCCACTGGAGTTTCATCAGCACAATGTAAAAGCGGAATCAAAACGCCAGAAAGAAATATTTACCAAAGCAGAAGAACCACAACCATTGTTCGGTCACCAGCCAAAAGTAAAAGCAAAATTAAAAGCAGATAAAAATGCAGGTGTAATTGAACTCGATGAATTATCCTTTTTAACCGGTTTACCTAAAGAAGCCTGGGAATATAAATTAGGCAACCGAAGCGCATTGGAATGGGTACTCGATCAGTACAAAGAAAAAAAACCAACTGATCCAACGATTGCAGAGAAGTTCAACACTTATCGCTTTGCAGATTATAAGGAGCATGTAATTGAATTGCTCAAACGTGTTTGTACAGTTAGTGTAGAGACGATGAAAATAATTGGAGAAATGGAAAAAGTCCGGACTCATGAGTGATATCATTGATATTTCGTCATGGACACCCCAAAGATGGTATAATACAGGTGGGACCAGAGATAAAAAATATATTCTAAGTACTGATGGTAATTTTTATTACTTCAAAAAAAGTATTAAAAAAGGGGTTAAAGATTATATATCAGAGTTCTGGTGTGAAGTAATGGCATACAGAATTGGTATAACATTAGGGTTTGATATTCTTAAATATGAACCAGCTATTCTCAATGGTGAAATGGGCTGTTTATGCAGGACCATGATTGATAGTGAAACCGAAGAACTGGTTGAAGGTGGCAAATATTTACAAGCTTGTGAAAACAGATTTAATCCAAAGATTAAGGACTGGAAAAAAATGTATACCTTTCAACTAATTGAAAAAGCTTTTGAAACTTTTCAGTTGACAGGGTATGTAAATTATGTATTAGAGTTTTTAGTTTTTGATTCGATAATTGGAAATGGAGATCGTCACCAGGAAAACTGGGCATTAATAACTCAAATGACTCCAATTACCAAGGGCATTAAAGCGTTAAGTGATGAGGTAAAAGAAAGACCTGCCGGAAAAAGGGCTGCTCTCTGGCAACGATTTATCGAATATTTTTATTTTGATAAAGACAGACAATTAAAACCTGAAGTAATTGCTGCAAAAATCAGCCTTGAAAAAGTCAAAGGAGCCTCTCCAGTTTATGATAATGGAAGTAGCATGGGAAGAGAGTTAACTGAAGATCGAATCATACAATACAGTGCAAATGAACCTGAATTAATAAAATACATAAAGAATGGTTATTCTGAAATTCACTGGAATACTGAAAAGTTAAATCATTTCGATTTACTTTCTGAGCTATTGAAAACAAAATACAGAGAGGCGCTTATTAAAATTATCAATAGAGTTAAAACCAAATGGGATCCTGCAGTGATTGAAAAGATTATCACTGAGGTTGATAATTTCGTTCCTGAATCCCTTAGTCACTATAATTTAACAAGTCAACGAAAAATTTTCATAATTAAGTTGCTAACTTTGCGTTTTCAGCGTTTAAACTCCCTGTTAGGTGAAGGAATTTGATAAAATATTTGTGAGTTGGAGAACCGGTGCGGGGGCCGGAAGGTATATTATTGGCGTTTTAGAAAAACATGATGATGGCCGTTTTACTTTTAAATACGATAAGCTAGTCGTTTCAAAAGCATTAAAAGAAGGTTTTGGGCCATACACCGAGCTTCCTAATACTGAAGTGGTTTATAATGGTAATGTCTTAGATGTTTTTTCGCAAAGATTGATTAAGTCCGAGCGATCAGATATTCAGGATTTCTATGATTTCTGGGAAATAGAACCGGAGAAGGTGCAAGATAAGTTTTACTTACTAGCACATACTCAGGGCTTACTTCCAACTGATAATTTTGAATTTTTGGCAGACTTTAACCCTATACCTGGCCTTCATTTTCTAACTGACCTCGCAAGCTTAACAGAGAAAAAGCTTGCCGCCGGGACAGTAAAAAGCGGAGACGAACTGACATTTGAAAAAGAACCAAAAAACAAATTTGATGGGCGTGCCATTAAAGTTTTGAAAGATGGTAAAGAAATTGGTTTTATAAAAAAAGGGCATTCTCATTTGTTTTATAAACCAGGTTCTGACAAAATCAAGTTAATTGTGAAAGCTGTTGATCAGAATGACTTTATTAAAAAGGTTTTTATTACGGTTTCGATTCCTACTTAAAACTATAATTCTATCTATTACACCTTATCTCATCAGGTAATAGCTTTCATCACTCTTTTATATATATCACCGGAACATTATTCTTTATCATCATTTCATTAAACCGTTTTACATCGGTATTCATGATTTGTTTTAATCGGTCAAGCTGATAATCCGCCTTCAATGCAAGTTGGTCAAAAACTTCATAACATTGCTTAGGGGGTTTTGCACTTCCTGAATTGACAATGTTATAAATTCCGGCCAGCTTATCGTTCAACATGATGGGATAATTCAGGATGTCCTGATTCGCTTTTAATTTTGTCTGGTACAACGCTTCTTCAATAGTCGTAATTTTTTTGTTGATGGAATCTTTCTCTGTACTCAACATCTTCTTCAGTGTAGAATCATTTCCCGCTTTATCAACGGCAGCCATAAGCTGGTTGCGTATGCTCCTGATATTTCCAACTGCTTTATGTACCGCAGTTATTTTATCTCTTATTTTAAGAGCAAGTTCAAATTGCTCTTTCAGGTCTCCATCGGAGGCGGAGACGTTTCCAGGTTTACGCAGCAGGAACGACTGCATCAATGAATCATTACCCACAACCATTTTTACATAATATTTTCCGGGAGGTGCCAATGGGCCACTAAGTCCATCATTCCATAGGATGAGGCCATCAATCTTTTCTGCATCCGAATAACGCATATCCCAGTTCATCACATTCATGCCGCGTTTTATTTTCAGCTTGATGCTGTCCTTGTCGGCGTTGGAAAAAAATGATTTGATTAACTTATAATTTTCATCCAGGAAATCCATTCGGGCAATCAGGTTACTGTCGGGTTTATACTGAATGTAAAAATTCACTGACAGCCCCGGTGCAGGGTTTTCTCCTATCTTCTTCTTTTCATTTTTAGTACTTGTTGCAAGCCATGTTGTTCGCGGTTGAAAGAGATGAAATTTTTTGCCGGCTATTGTTTCATTCCACTGATGCAGCGCTGTCAGATCATCAAGTACCCAAAAGCTTCGGCCTTGTGTGGCAGCAATCAGATCAAAATCTTTAATGGCCAAATCCGTGATAGGGACCATTGGCAAGTTAAGCTGCCATTTCTTCCAGGACTTCCCGGCATCATTACTTAAATACATTCCATATTCTGTTCCGCAATACAGTATTCCTTTATGATAAGGATCAGCGCGCAAGCATCGTGTGAAATCACCTTGCTTAATCCCATTGGTGATTTTAGTCCATGTAGCTCCGTAGTTATTTGTGTAATATATATAAGGAGCATAGTCATCGAGCTTATATCGTGTACCAACCGCATATAATCCGCCTTTATTGAAAGGATCGGGTTCAAGGCAGTTGAACATCATCCATTCAGGTATGCCGGCTGGTGTAACATTGTTCCAGCTTCGTCCGCCGTCTTTTGAAACATGCAGCAAGCCATCATCACTTCCGCACCAAAGCAGGTCTTTTTCATACGGTGATTCGCATGCAGCAAAAATGGTTGCATACACTTCCACACCGGTATTGTCTTTTGTGATGATGCCACCGCTGGCTTTTTGTTTTGTTTTATCATCGCGTGTCAGATCGGGTGAGATCTGCTTCCAGCTTTGTCCTTCGTCTTCTGTAGCAAACAAAACATTGGCTGCGGCATACAATCGTTTTTTCTCATGCGGTGAAAAGAACAATGGGAAGTTCCACTGAAAACGGTATCGCGCACTATCGGCACCACGTCCGATATTTGCATCGGGCCACACTGATATGTTGCTTTGTTCTCCTGTTTTATGATTCAGTCTGCCGATGAATCCGTCGTAATTCCCACCATAAACTATATCATCATTCAAAGGATCGGCAACAATATGTCCGCTTTCAAATCCTGCCGTGCGCTCCCAGTTTTCCTGTGTGATGCTTCCTGATGTAAAAGAGCGATGCATGATGCGGATACTTGAGTTATCCTGTTGTGCACCATAGATGCGGTAAGGGAAATGATTGTCGGTGCTCACCCTGTAAAACTGCGCCGTGGGTTGATTGTAATACGTGCTCCAGTTTTCACCTCCGTCAAATGTTACTTGTGCTCCGCCATCATCAGCAACAATCATTCGTTTATTGTTATCAGGATCAATCCACAAGTCGTGATGATCACCATGCGGTGTATTGATTGTTTTAAATGTTTTGCCACCATCGCCTGAACGGTGAAACTCCACGTTCAATACATATACCGTATTTTCATCTTTTGTATCGGCATACACGCGGCTGAAATACCATGCACGCTGACGAATTTTGCGCTCATCATTTACCCTCGTCCAGGTTGTTCCGCCATCATCGCTTCGCATTAATCCACCATCAGCCGCTTCCACCATGGCAAATATTCTTTCAGTATTCACAGGTGAAATACTCATTGTTATTATTCCCAATGGTCCTTTGGGCATACCTTCATTTTGTGTGATATCTGTCCACATTGCGCCACCATCTGTTGTTTTCCAGAGTGAAGAACCACTACCTCCGCTTTCAAGCGAATAAGGAGTTCGTTTTACATTCCAGAAAGAAGCATAAAGTATCGATGGATTCACCGGATCCATAACAAGATCGGATGCAGCAACTGAATCACTCACAAATAAAATGCGTTTCCATGTTGTGCCGCCATCCGAAGTTTTATATATACCGCGTTCATTATTCTTTCCGAACAAATGACCAAATGCGCATACATAAACAACATCAGGATTTTTCGGATGTATGCGAATGCGAACTATATGACGTGAATCGGTAAGTCCCATGTTCTTCCAGGTATTTCCACCATCACCTGATTTCCAGATACCATGGCCTTCGCTCACATTTCCTCTTATGGTTTGTTCCCCTTCTCCTGCCCAGATAATATCACGGTCAGAATTTGCAACTGCTACGGCACCAATACTGCCGCCAAAAAATTTATCAGAAATATTTTTCCAGTTACTGCCGCCATCTGTTGTCTTAAATATCCCGCCTCCGGTAGCGCCGAAATAAAAAGTATTTGTTTCCTTAAGAACGCCTGCAACAGCACAGCTTCGTCCGCCTCTCGCCGGGCCTATACATCGCCATTTATAAGAGGAGCTGAAAACGGAATCAGCATTACTTACTTTTTCAGGATTGACTTTATTCTGCGCATGCAGCGAGGCATTGCCAAGTAGTAGTAGTATAAAAAGAATTCTGTTCATGTTAGCTATAAATTACGGCATTAAGATATCTAATTTTTATGATCCCCGCTTTATTCTGTTGACAAAGCGAGATTGATACGCCATGAGAAGGGGGTGCTTTTAAACTTGAATGGAAAAATAATTTTACCCTTCCTTATAACTGGTGATCTAAAAGTGTTGGCATAATACAAATACATTAAATCCTTTTATGGAAACCCCAATAATTGAATTCACTCATAAAATTTAAAGATATCCTCCCTTGGTTGGTTTGTTAATTTTTGAATTTCTTGAGCGTAACAAGGGCTGTTTCACCTAAAACAGCCTTTTACTTTTTGCATAATTTTCAAAAGCGAGAAGTTTATCCCGAGTACTCAGAAGGTT
Source organism: Bacteroidota bacterium (assembly GCA_031418215.1). Classification (GTDB taxonomy): domain Bacteria; phylum Bacteroidota; class Bacteroidia; order AKYH767-A; family OLB10; genus JANOXC01. Next base: position 47,133 of record JANOXC010000021.1, on the reverse strand, counting down.
CAGCTTGCTCACCGTCGTGAAACAAAAGATAAGAGGGGGAGTCAATTTAAAAAGGTCAGCAAATCGCTGACCTTTGGCATTTATACCCATTTTTAATTTATTGTAAAGGTAAATAAGCTTAGTCTTTAATTATTTTTTGTGTAATTAAAGTTCCCTCCACATTTACTATACATAAATAAATTCCAGGTACAAAATCCTTTGTGCTTACAAGTGCTGTTTGCATTCCTGAAAATGATGCAGTGTAAATTGTTTTTCCGTTAATGTCGGTAATGGTTACTTCCGTTTTTTGTGGTGCATCGTTTAGCTTAATGATAAGATATTCACTGGTTGGATTGGGATAAAAGGAAACACCGTTCGTTTGATGCACACGTTCTATTCCTGTAGTGCCCCCCTGCAGCTTGGCAATAAATGCATCCCAATTTCCGGAAGCACTGCCATTTGTTATAGTGTTAGCACCAAATGAAATAGAAGGGCTCCCAAAACTGCCGGTAATATACACTGCGCCGGAATTAGCAATGGCTATGCCTCTGCCAACATCACTATTCGTACCACCGGCTTTCGTTGCAAATATAAAATTGCCGGAACTGTCCAATTTAGAAATGTAAATACTAACTATTCCATTGGGTGTTAAATTATAGATGCCAATGCTGGGATCAAAGTCAACTGTGAAACGGAAGCCCCCTGTAATATATATATTCGCTGAATCATCCAAAGCAATTGAATTGCTAACATCTGTACTCATCCCGCCAAATGTTTTTGCCCATTGATAATTACCGGCATTATCTAACTTGGAAATAAATACATCTTCTTCTGCGTCAAAGGAGGTAACATTGTGTGTTGCTGTTCCCGGATCCAGATCAAAGGTGCCCATGAAAAATCCTGTTGTATAAATATTGTTGGAGGCATCCAAGGCGATAGTGGTCCCGGTGGCTGCTGCCAATCCTATCATTCCTTTGGCCCAGACAAAACTACCGGAGTTATCTAATTTAGAAATGAAAATGTTTGTGGCTCCTGATGTGGCGGTTAAATTAAAATTTCCTGCGCCCGGGTCAAAGTCGGCTGCACCTTCAAATTCACCAATGGTGTAAATATTGCCATTATCATCAATTGCTATGGACTTCCCGTAATCAGGTCCTGGACTGCCCATCGCCTTGGCCCAAACCAAATTCCCCGCGCTATCCAACTTAGCAATATATATATCATCAAGTCCTACAGCATTTAAATTGAATATTCCAACACCCGGGTCAAAGTCTGCCGTCGCACCGAACGAACCTGTGGTGTAAATGTTTTCATTACCATCAATAGCTATGCCCCTGCCCATGTCTGAATTTAGACCACCCATAGCCCTTGCCCAGATAAAATTGCCTGAACTGTTTAATTTTAAAATAAACACATCATCGCTTCCCGTCGCAACTACATTAAAAGTTCCAGCTCCCGGATCAAAGTCAACAGTTCCACTAAAGCCTCCTGTTAAATATACATTGCCGGTATTATCGAAGGCTATTGACCTTCCAACATCAGCCGTAAGTCCCCCGATTGATTTCGCCCAAATAAAGTTTCCGGCGTTATCCAATTTCAAAATATAAACATCCGTACCTCCTGATGCCGTTAAATTGAATATCCCGGCACCGGGGTCAAAGTCTACCGTTCCAGAATAATAACCGGTTGTATAAACATTATCAAACTGATCAATAGCAACATTCAATCCCATATCATCGACTAAACCACCGACTCCCCTTGCCCATTGCCAATTGGGGGCTTGTGCGTTTACACTCATGCTCATTGCTGTTACAATGGATAAGCATGCGATTTTGAGTAAAGATTTATTCATAATGTTTCTGATCAATTGCGTAAATTCTAAAACGATGTAAATATCTTTGCAATATACATTTACTTACCCTACATAAAAAGGGGGGTGAGAAACCGTACATTTTAATCAATCATCGGTTTTCCGTCTATTCTTTAATAAATTTTATAGTTTTATTGATAGTGCCGTTCTCAGTAACCAATTTTATAAAGTAAAATGACGGCGGCAAGTCAGCTACTGAAACTTGGAAGTTGTTTATCCCTTCCTTTAATTGCATTTGTTCGGTTAACAATATTCGTCCGGAAACATCGGTAACAATCACCTTGGCATTACCTTCTTCATCAGCTATTGTTTGCACGTTAAGCATTTCATGAGCAGGATTAGGATAAACAGTAATTGCATTACTTGTTGCATCATCATTTATAACTGCAAGACGTAACCCTAAATCTTCTACTAAAGAAATATTGTCGAAAATAAGCGCAGCTTTTTGATAAAGCGATTTATCATGAAAACCAAAATAATAAACACCTGAACTCCCCGGAGTAAAACTTATTACAGTGTCCAGCAAATTATCAGCATTGGTGATGTCGGCATTTGTAAAAAGTAATCCGGAAGTCATTCCTGCAGCTCCACATGCTTTACCATATTTTACTTCCAGACTTGCTGGATCAGATGGGTCATAAGACCAAAAAGATCCATAGCTGAATTTGAGTTGATATGTTTTGCCTGCTTTAAGATTAAACCCCAGAGTAAATGCCCATGCATTCAAATCATAAAAATCTGTAAAGTAGTTGTTGTAAATGCTATTTCCCGCATCAGAAAAAATTTGTGTAGTGGAGAATGCAGGATATAATGGGGAAAAATAATACGATGTATCGTTAAAATCTTGTTGTCTCATATTGTCAGGAAAATAAGTTGGGTCGCTAACATTTTCAAAATCTTCGATGTAGGGTAAACAAACTGGATTTACTGCCGTTTTTACAGAATTACATGTCCATTGGCTGAAATTGGTGCTGCATGATCTTGATCGCGCATATATATAATAAGTTGTGGAAGGTAATAAGGAGGATACAGTAACATTTTGCGAAGAAGTTAGTTTGCCTGAGGTGGGTGGTATGGGCGATTGCGTAACGGCATATTCAAAACTATTCACCCCATTTGATTGCAATTTGAACGAAACTTTTTTGTTGGTATATTTCAATGTGCTTTCTAAAGGTTGTGGAATGTTGATTGGGGCAGGTGTGAACTTGTACACTTGATTATTGGCAGGTTTTACAGTTAAAGAATCATTGGATTTTAATAAACTTATAGTAGGATTGGCTGAAGTATTCTGCAACGAAATAAAATCCCTGTTAGCCCATGCTGATGTAATTCCTATTGATGCAAACGCAAAGCGTGGATCAGGCAACGTGCCTTCATCCTTATAGTGGAATTCAATAATGTTTGAGGTTTCATATAATTTCAATTCTATTGAAAGAACAGGACCCAATGACTCATATACCCACTTCGCCTGTTTCCACTCGATGGTGAAAACCCGGAAAGGTGCTGCGCCTGTCGTTTTATAAACAAGGTTTGAAGTATCGGGTAAAACCAAGTCGTCCCAAAAAGGAGCAATTACAGGTCTCTTGTTATAGGGTGGCGAATAGGTAAGATTGTTTTTAAAGTAAGGATAACCATTTAAAATAGCCCCACTCGGAAAAATAATATCAAGCGATGTTGCTCCCAAGGTAATAAATCCATTCACGCAAACATTTGCCTGCGTATAGTTTTCATTATTATACTTAAAAGTAAACCCTATTGGAATATTAGCATACCCTTCATCAGCAGCTTCCCAGCCAGTGAAATTTGTTTCCAGATGAGGAGATGTGCCTCCTGTTACAGGAACATAAGGTTTTGAACTTGCTGAAAATAAATAGTTGACCTGGGCATTGACGATTCCCGATAACGCCATCAGCATAACAATTAAACAGATGTTGGTTTTTTTCATTTTGATTTTTTTATAGGTTGTTGGTAATGGTATCTCCATTCACAATCACTGCACAGCAATATTTTCCATTTATTAAACCTGAATTAGGTGATTGTTTTCTTCGATATAAATATCGGGGCAATCAAAAAATATTCAACCTACATAAAAAGGGGGGGTCGGGGAGTCAGCAATAACGCGGCATGGTCAATTCAACATCCGTACCCTTGCCTGGTTCCGAATTAATTTTTATTAACCCCTTAATTTCTTCTGCACGATGTTGCATATTACTTAACCCTCCGCGATGTTTTATTTCATCCTGGTTAAACCCAATTCCATTGTCCTGGATTTTCAAGTGAATGTTTTTCTCATCAAAAATGAGCGACAGGTTTACATTTGTACCGCCTGAATATTTTGAAAGATTATTTACGGCTTCTTTAAAAATCAAGTACATGTTATTCTTTACTTCCATAGAAAGTTTGCAATCCATTTTTTCCTTCGGAAAATTAAAAGTGTAATCAATATTCTTAGCCTCAAGAATGGAGGTTGCATATTCTCTCATTCGGCTCATCACTTCTTCAATGGTATCATTCCCCGGATTTATATTCCAGATAATATCACTCATGTTATCTAACAACCGTTGACTACGTTCATTGATTTTTTCCAATGATGCTTTTGTTTTTTCATCCGCCTGATTCAGGTTGCTTTGTGCAGTGCGGCTTAAAATGTTGATGCTGCTCAAAGTACTTCCGATGTCGTCATGCAAATCGCGGCTTAGTCGATTTCGCATTTTTTCCATCTCCACCGTGCGTTTTAACTTGTTCCGGTTATATAAAACAATAATCAATAACACCAGTAAAATTGACCCGGCAATAAATGAGTTACGGATGAGTTTCTGCTTTTGAATTTGCTGTTGAGCAATTATATCTTTCTTTTCCTGTTCAACTTTGGCAACTATATCTTTTTTATCAAAATTGTATTGCATTTGCAATTGTACGGATTGTATTGTGTTTTCTTCATTAAACAAACTATCGCGGTAAGTAATAAAAAGTTTATAGTATTCTAATGCCTTCTTAAAGTTACCTTGTACGCTGTCCAGTTCTGCCAAACTGCAATAACTTATTTTAATATCCTCCTTGCTGCCAATCTCTTTAGCAAGCGATAAAGCCTTATTTAGGTATTGGAATGCCATCCTGATCTTTTTCTGTTTTAAATAAACACTTCCAATATTGTTATAAGACTCAACGATGCCTCCTTTATCCCCCATCGTCTCTTTGATTTTTAAGGAAGCGAAAAGATTCATCAACGCTTGCGGATAATTGCCCTGATACCAATAAATAAGTCCAATATTGTTGTAAGATTGGGCTATACCATTCTGATCTTTAAGTTTTTCACTGATTTTTAAGGAAACCAAATACTTCTCTAATGCTTCAGGATACTTGCCTTGGTCATCATATATAGCCCCAATGTTGTGGAAAGAATTAGCAATACCTTTTTCATCCCCGAGTTCTTCCTGAATTTTTAAAGCATCAAAATTGTACTTGAGTGCTTCGGGAAAATTGTATTGGTTTCTATAAATAATTCCGATGTTGACGTAAGAAGCAGCAAGGCTATATTTATCCCCCGTTTCTTCGAGAATTTGTAAAGCAGCAAAATAATTCTTCAATGCTTCGGGATAATTGCCTTGATTCCCATAAACAAGTCCGAGGTTGTTGCTGGAGATAGCAATTCCCTTCTTGTCCCTAAGTTCTTTTCTGATTTTTAAAGCAGCGAAATGATTCTTCAATGCTTCGGGATAATTGCCTTGATACCAATAAATAATTCCGATGCTATTGTTAGTCCTGGCTTTTTGCTTAAAGATTGGAGATTTGTCAGCTGACTTTACTGTAGCGAGCAATTGCTCATATATCTTTAAAGCATCGTTGCCGTTTTTTAAGGCCTCGTCATATTCACCAAGATTCATTAGTGCATTGCTCTTCTGTAAATAGGCGTCGCCAATCCCCATTTTATAATTCAATTTTGTTGCAAGCTCCAGTGATTCATCGCTATAATAAAGTGACGTATCAGGGTCATTATTTCTGAATTCAAAAGCAAGCGCATTCAACGTATTTACTTTAGCAGTATCTTCCTTCGCGTTTTTTACTTGAAGAAGTAAAGAGTCTGTTTGTTGAAGGGTATTTGAGAAAGCGGAATACAGGAGCGAAAAAATAAATAAAAGCAAAAAGTAAATTTTTTTCATACACTAACTAGTATTGCCAGATATAATACTGAATTAAATAATCTTGTTTTGAATCGCTTTCGCCACTGCTTCACTTTTAGAATTTACGTGTAACTTACTGTAAATATTTTTAATATGATAGCGCAGGGTTTCAATACTAACCTTCATTTCTCCTGCAGCCATTTTATAGCTGTATCCTCTTACCAGAAACGAAAGCACATCATGTTCTCGCGCAGTAAGTGTTTGCAATTCCGCTGATTTTTGAAATGGTTGTGAAAATAATTTCAAGACTTGCTTGGCTACAGATGGGGTCATCGGTGCGCCGCCGGTATGCGCTTCGTGTATAGCTTCAATGATTTTTTCAGGAGATGCCCGTTTTAAAATATAACCGCTTGCGCCATAACAAACTGCCTGAAAAACGCGATCGTTGTCGTCAAAAACGGTTAACATCAATACATTTACCTCGTTGCCTGCGGCGCGTAAATTTCGTAAGCCCTGCAATCCATTTTCAACAGGCATATCAATATCCATTAACACAACATCAGGCTGTAGGTGTTCTACATTTTTAACTACATTTTTGCAATTACTGTAAACACCCACCAATTCTATTCCGGAAGCTTTGTGTATTAACTCACTGAGACTGTCAACAAAATCCGGGTTGTCTTCAAAAATTAATAAGCGAATCATCTGGTTATATTTATCAAGTGATTGAATTTTTCAGGGATCAACAATCCTTGGGGCAAAAAAAGACATAATAGTGCGATGTTGTTCCTACATATAAGGGTAGGGAAATAATTTTAACGCATATGCAGTTATTTAGTAATTATGAGGTCGCTTATTATTCAAAGATAATTAATTGGGTACAAGTAGGCGCTTGAGATTTATGGTTCATTATTCCTGAAAAGGCTGTCTGACTTATATTCCCTACATACTATGACCCTAGTTAAACATAATACTTAATCCATCCATTCTCATTAAATTTATAGTTTCGTGCAATATCCACATAACCGATTATGAAAATAAATTTCCTCCTGTTTTTATGTCTCCTCCTCGCAAAATCACTTTCTGCCCAGCCAGCCACAATTGAAGTGCCTGATAACCTGGTAACGGAAAACATTCCGCCCATACCAACTTCTCTGGTGGAAGAAGTGAAAAATTTTACGGAGGCGCGCTCAGCCACTTTTGTGGACTGGCATCCTGTAAAAAAGGAAATGTTGATCACTACACGATTTGCAAACAGTAACCAGCTGCATTATGTAAAATTCCCGGGCGGTGACAGAAAACAAATTACTTTTTTTGAAGATGCTGTCAGCTCTGCAACTTTTGAACCGGTAAAAGGAGATTACTTTTTGTTTTACCGAGATATCGGGGGAAATGAGTTTTCTCAAATCTATCGTTATGATATGTCATCAGAGAAAACAACATTGTTAACAGATGGCAAGCGTTCTCAGAATGGCGGAATTGTATGGAGTACTAAAAAAGACAGGATTGCCTATTGGTCCACAAAGAGAAACGGGCAGGACAGGGATCTATATATAATGGATCCGCTTAATCCTGCGGCAGAAAAAAAGATTGTGGAAAACAAGGGCGGCGGATGGAGTGTTGCAGACTGGTCGGCAGATGATTCGAAATTATTAATACAGGAACGATTGTCAATAAATGAAATACGTATTTCTATCCTTGATATAATTACAGGATCAATAACCAGGATTCTTCCCGAGAATAATGAACGTACTTTATATATTGCAGTAACATTTACAAAAGATAATAAGGGCATTTTTCTCATTACTTCAAAGGATAATGAATTCAACAGGCTTGCTTATTATGATCTTGCAACCAAGAAACTTGATTTCATTACTACTTCCATTCCGTGGAATGTGGAAGGTGCAACGCTTTCAGAAGATAAAACAAAACTGGCTTTCGTAACAAATGAAAACGGTTTGTCGAAATTATATATATTGTCAACGGCTGATAATAAATATACTCCTATTGAAGGATTACCTGCGGGAACCATAGGAAATGTAAAGTTTAACAAGGACGGCAAGACCATTGCCATTACTGCTGCAACGTATAACACTTCTTCCGATGTATATGAATACACATTTGCAACTAAAACTTTTAAACGATGGACAGAAAGTGAAACAGGTGGAATGGATGTGTCCGCTTTAAGTGCTCCTGAACTCATCACTTGGAAATCTTTTGATGGCAAAATGATTTCCGGTTATTTATATAAAGCCAATACAAAATTCACAGGCAAACGTCCGGTAATAATTAATATTCATGGTGGGCCGGAAAGCCAGTCGCGTCCTGTTTTCATCGGACGTTTAAATTATTACCTCAATGAATTGGGCATTTCAATCATCTACCCAAATGTTCGGGGTTCAACGGGTTATGGCAAAACATTTACCGATCTCGACAATGGCATGAAACGCGAAGAATCAGTGAAGGATATTGGTGCTTTATTCGACTGGATTGCACAACAACCATCATTGGATAAAGAGAGTGTAATGGTTACAGGCGGCAGTTATGGTGGTTATATGACGATGGCAGTCGCAACGATGTATAACGATAAGATCCGATGTGCGCTCGATGTTGTAGGTATTTCCAATTTTAATACGTTTTTAAAAAATACGGAGCCGTACAGAAAGGATTTACGAAGAGTGGAGTACGGAGATGAAAGAGATCCTGAAACGGCTGCATTCCTTGAAAAGATATCTCCGCTTAACCATACGGATAAAATCAAAAAACCAATATATATAGTTCAGGGGCAAAACGACCCGCGTGTGCCGTTTACGGAAGCCGTGCAGATGAAAGACAGAATTAAAGAGAATGGTGGTACGGTTTGGTTTCTGATGGCCAAGGATGAAGGTCATGGTTTCCGGAAAAAGAACAATACCGACTTTCAGTTTTATACCACTATAGAATTTATCAAACGATTTCTGATTAAATAGAAAATCGGCGATGAATCAATTAAAAATAATTTCCAGTGCCCTTTGTGCTGTTCATTGTGTTCCTTGTGGTTTCATTAAAATTTTGTAGTTAGAAAAATCGACTGCTTAATTTAATAATTCCAGATTCAAAGCTTTAATAACCACGCCGGACGGAATGCAAAATCCGATTCCTTCAATGCCTGCGCCGCTTAGTTTCATGGTAGCTATTCCAAGGATTTCTCCTGTCTCATTTATTACGGGGCCTCCACTGTTTCCTTCATTCAAAGTAACATCTGTCTGTATCATCGAGATATTATTTATTTCGCGCTTCCCGCTTACAATTCCTCCTGTTACTGTTTGGTTTAAACTCTTGTCAAGTGGTGTTCCAATTGCATAAACCTGATCGCCTTCTGAAATATTATCATCTTTTCCAAACGACATTAATTTATCGGTTTTACTTTCTATTTTTATTAATGCCACATCAAAATCCGGATTGGATTTAATAAGCTTTGCATTAAACTCTGTTCCATTATTAAAGCGAACTTTTATCTCGCCCGAATCAGCAACAACATGATGATTGGTTATTATATATCCATCATTGGTAATAATTACTCCGCTGCCAAAACCATTTTGTGTACTGATAGTAACAGCTGCATCCTTTGCTAATTTAAATGCCTCTTTTTTGGTTAGTGCGTCATTTGCCTTTGCTCCTTTAACAACAAGCTTTGCGCCAACGGTTTCTGCAAGATATTTTAGTTGAAGTTGCTCAAAATAATTGTGTAGTGTATCAATAGCTAACAGATCTTTTGCCGATTGCCTGATCAGCGTATGCAGAATGAGCTCATAATTTTCTTCCTTCCTTTCAACCATTGAATTAATATTTATAGTCGAAATAATTTTATTCTTATCATTCGCAGTATATATATTCCATGTGCAGCTGATGTTGCATTTTCCTGATAAACTTTTTAAGAGTTTGCCCCCCTGCAGTTCCAGGTTTAAGGACTTAATAACAGGCTTAAGAAATAATTTTGGCTTTAATATTCCAGAATAATTTTCATAATTATGGCTTTCATAAAAGGGGGTTATATAGGAATCTTCAAAAGACTGTACTATGGTATGATCCAGGTTAATTGCATTTCCTACCATTCCTTTAAAATGAGAGTCCCCCATTTTCTTTTCCGATTTATTAACCTTCCCTATTACCACTTCATTACCAATCGGCATTTCAGGCGTGATGATACCCACAGAAATAATGTTTCCCTGACTTGACGGAGGGCTTAAAAGTGTGTCATTACCATTAGCCTGCGATAAAGTAAACAACAGCAATAACCTGATAACTCCAACCCTATTGAGAATCTTATTCCAAAAAAATTGTTTCATCTATTTTTATATATTTGACCGGCCAAGCGTTACAAATCTCACTAAAAAATTATTCATATGAGCGTTATTAAAAAAAGAATTTTCCTATTACTGTTATTGACTTTCAGCTTTGCAAAAATGCAGGCGCAATTATCAGCAGTTGGATATAAAAGCGAAGAGTTTTTAAAATTAAAAGCATCAAAGACACTGGTTGTAAGATCAGGAAACAGTGAATATGACATGGCATTGGAAGACGCCATGAAAAATAACTGGAAAATCACCCCTTACGAAATGGTTGCCCCGGAAGAAATGGAAAAAAGAATTGCCGATCCCTCAGTATCCTTTCTTGCTTCTGTGATAATTTCTGGCGACTCCCCAAATCAAAACTATCATTATATTGCTTTATTCAATGGTGGTAAAAAGAAACTTGACAAGTATAATTATGGTGATATGATTGCTTATAGTCCACGAAGCTTTTGGATTGATGAAAAAAATACCAGTGATTGCGCTTTTAGAATCCGAAATATTATTGAGTCAATGGTACAAGGTCTTGAAGTTGTCGAAAAAAATAATATTGATGGCAACTCATTAAAAATGGTGAATCAGCTTCGCGATTATTACAATCAAAAATCTTCAAAAATTAAAGATCGTACTTTGTTGATCTCTTCTGAATCAGCTGGAACTAAAATAAAAGAATCGGATGTCTCCAAAGTATATCCTTATAAGTTTGAGTTTTGTTCAAGAGAAAAAATAGCAAAGGCGATAAAAGAAAAGAGCAAGGATTATTATTATTTTCAACCCTGCTACACTCTTAACAAAAGCATGTTTGTTATTGATCCTTCTAATGGTGAGGTGGTTTATTTCGCCTATCAAACAATGGGGATGCGCCTCAGCGATGATAATTTTGAAGATCTGACTACGGCAATAAAAGGCGGTAAGAAATAACTATTTGTTATCCTTTTAGATTTTAATGGCGAATCTGTACCAAATAATTTCAGAGGAAATAGTTTATTTTGCGAAAATTCAGCTCGATTCTAATCTTTAAGCCCGGACCTTCCTCTAAAATTAAAGGGTGCGTCACAAGATGCATTCGAAAAGGGGGTAGAATACCGATTTCCCAGCCTAATATCCTTTTTTTCCAAAATTATTTATAAGTTTACATAGTATTCCGCTAAACCACGCGGCGGTGTCAGTCTATATATATAAAATGTCAATCAAAATCAATATGAAAAAACCACTACTGCTAATTATTATTTTTCTGTTCTTCTTTACAGTTAAAAACAATGCTCAGAACAGATTTATGACTGGCTCTTCGGCCAGTAATTTAACCAATCAGGAAACGAAAACAAAGGGGCCTCATGGCCGAAACAATTCCGGAATCAATAGTGCCAGAGAAACAGTTTTGCCGGGTGCCAATCAACAGCCTACTAAAATAACAGGGGGGGCTATTTCTCCTTTGGTTTACTCAGGATATTATCGCGAAGACTTTGAAGGCACTTTTCCTCCGGCAAACTGGCAAGTTATCGATGTGCTGGACCCTGCTTATGCCTGGGCACAATCTCCAATATTTCCATACACCGGGGCTAACAGTGCATTGATTCATTACAGTAATACCGGCGTTAACGCTGAAGATTGGCTCATTATGCCTCAGTTTACGGTTGCGCCAGCAGACTCCCTTTCATTCTGGATGGGTATTATTGACCCGCTTTTCCCGCCTGATGTGACTCAAATATTGGTTTCCACAACAGACTCTGCGCTGAGCAGCTTTACCAATGTGATTGATGTGCTTTCTGAAGGAGTAAATTATCCGCCAACCGATATTGCTTATGTATATTATTCCTATTCCTTAGCCGCATTTGCAGGACAAAATATATATGTCGCTTTTCAAAATACCAATACTTTTGGAGATGGGGTATATTTAGACAGGATTGCCATCGGTACTAAACCGCCTGATGCCGCTTCTAAAAGCATTGACATCCCAAAATTCGCAGCACTTGGTACTTTTTCTCCCCAAGCAACTTTTTTGAATGATGGTGATTCTATTATTTCTTTTCCTGTTACAATGACTTCAACGAATGGGTATACCTCAACAAAAAATATAACCAACCTTAATGCCGGCGCTACCATGCAGGTTACTTTTGACCCTTGGACCGTTTTAACGCCCGGAACAATTGGCGTGTCAATTCAAACCAATTTAATCGGCGACACCTTTTTGGCAGATGACACATTAAGTACTTCCATTATCATAATGGAAACATTTACCAATTATGGCTGGTCTTCAAAAACACTGTTGCCTGTAGCAAATTATCTAGGTGCTTCTGCAGCAAATAATAATAATACCGCCTCTGATTTGTTTCTTTTCGGTGGCTATAGCAACAATCTGATTTCTAGTCTTGCAGATGGCTTTATGCCTGTTTCTAATATGTGGGCTCCTGCTAATACCGTTCATGCAATGATTAAAGGTGTTATTACTGCCAGTGCAGCAGTGGTGAAAAACAAAATTTATGTCGCTGGTGGGTACAACCCCAATTTTACACCAGCTAACAACAACCAGATTTACAATCCGCAGACAAATACTTGGTCACCCGGTTTCAATATGCCATCTCCTGTTGGGGATTACGCAATAGGTGTTTACAATGATTCTTTGATTTATTACATGGGCGGCTATAGTGGTTCGGTAGATCGTAGCAGTGTTCAGATTTTTAGCCCTTCCGGTATCCTTTGGATTCCGGGAACGGCTTTGCCTGTTGCTGCTGATGGATGGCGTGGGGGTATTGTTGGAAATAAAATTGTTGTGACCGGCGGTTACAGACAAACAACAGGGCTGGCGCAAAAAACAACTTATATCGGTACTATTGATCAGGCCAATCCATATATTATTTCCTGGACAACCGGTCCGGATTATCCCGGAGGTACACTTACTCGTCCCGCTAGTGGGGTTTCGTTAGACCCCAACTCGGGGTTAGTATTATTTACCGGTGGCGATCCAACAGGTAACGGCACACAAGCCCTTGACTATACTTTTGCTTTTGATGTCAATTCTAACCAATGGAAAGTAGGACCTCCAAAACCAACACCAGCTAACAACCTATGCAATTTCGTCCCTGTTGTCGACAACGACAGTTTATATATGGTGGCTATTGGTGGTGCAAGTCCTTTAGGGTCTTTGGGGACCAACGAATGGCTTAACATGGGGCCTTTCACCCTCGTAATTGGCGTTGATGAAAACAATACAGCAAACATTAATCTTACTTCTTACCCAAGTCCTTTTTCAGATTTAGCAAATATTGAATTCAGCCTCGACAAAGCAGCCAAGGTAAAAGCAACAATTGTTGATGTGTTGGGCAACGAGATACTAGTGCTTACTGATGAGCAAATGCAAGAGGGTAATCAGAAGCTGGTATGGGACGCCTCCAATTCTGCAAACGGTGTGTATTTCTGTAGAATATTCGTTGATGGGAAAAGTGCTTCTCAGAAATTGATAAAGTATTAATTCATTAGTAATTTACCCCTGTCGGTGCTGCCTATAGATACCTCGACAGGGGTAATTTTTTTTCGGTGCCTATTTCTTGAAGCTTTATCGGGATTTGCCTGCTTTTTTATGTGGTTTTTCCACTAATTAGGGCACGAATACTTGTTAAAAAACAGGTAAAAAAATGTGATTGAATTCTCAGCAGCAATACAAATAATCATTTTATATATACAACGAAGTTCCTACTTTTACCGCGAGGAAGTAACAATTGCAATTAGTGTAAAATTGTTGTTTTCATTTTAATCCTTCAATTTAAAAAACAAAAAGATGAGTTTATTAGTTATTGGAACTGTGGCATTTGATGCAATTGAAACACCTTTTGGAAAAACAGATAAAATAGTTGGTGGTGCGGCAACCTATATTGGCACATCTGCTTCTTACTTTACTGATAAAATCAATCTTGTTTCGGTGGTGGGTGATGACTTCCCGATGGAAACAGTTACCATGTTAAATAATCGCGGAATCAATACCGACGGGCTGCAAATCAAAAAAGGCGAAAAAACTTTCTTCTGGTCGGGCAGGTATCATACCGATATGAATACGCGCGATACGTTAGCTACAGAGCTCAATGTACTAAGCACTTTTGATCCTGTAATTCCTGAAAGTTATCAGGATTGTGAATTTCTGATGGTTGGAAACCTGATGCCTTCTATTCAAATGAAGGTGATCAAAAATTTAAGAAAGCGCCCGAAACTAATTGTGATGGACACCATGAATTTCTGGATGGAAATTGCAATGGATGATTTATTAAAAACAATCAGGTTGGTTGACGTACTTACTGTCAACGATGCTGAAGCACGACAACTAACAGGAGAATATTCTTTGGTAAAAGCAGCAAGGAAAATATTAACCATGGGTCCTAAATACCTTATCATCAAGAAAGGCGAGCATGGTGCACTTTTGTTTCATGAAAACAATGTGTTTTTTGCACCGGCCTTGCCTTTAGAAGAAGTTTTTGATCCAACCGGTGCTGGCGACACTTTTGCAGGTGGCTTTATCGGTTATCTATACAGTGTTAATGATGTATCATTTGGCAGCATGAAACGTGCTGTTATTTACGGTTCTGCCATGGCCTCTTTTTGCGTAGAGAAGTTTGGCCTCGAGCGCATTGTGTCATTAAATGACAATGAGCTTGATAAACGCGTGCAAGAGTTTGTTGACCTTGTGCAGTTTGATATTACACTTGTATAATTGTTACCTACACAAATTGTTGCGAATTAAGCAGCTGTTTTTGTTTCCTTTTGTATTGCTGACTTATCTTTGATTCCCTATATTCAATATTAGCTAATCATCTGCTTTAAGCTATGCCAAACTACAGGGGTGTAATAAAAAGTAAACTGCCAAAAGCAGGGACCACCATTTTTTCTATTATGTCAGGATTGGCTAATGAAACGGGCGCTATAAATCTTAGTCAAGGCTTTCCAAATTTTGAAGTCTCCCCCGAACTGATCAACCTTTATCATCAGGCAATGAAAGAAGGGCATAATCAATATGCTCCGATGCAGGGGATAATGAGCTTGCGAGAAGTCATTGCAGAGAAAATGGAGTCTCGCTTCTCGGCTATATATAATCCCGAAAAAGAAATTACCATTACTGCCGGCGGAACACAGGCAATTTATACGGCCATTGCTGCTGTAGTTGGTGAAGGTGATGAGGTAATTGTTTTTGAGCCTGCCTATGATTGTTATGTCCCTGCTATAGAATTATGTGGCGGAATTGCTGTGCATGTTCACTTAAATCCTCCTGATTACAGGATTAACTGGAATGAGGTTAAGAAGCTCATCAATCAGCGCACGCGGATGATTATTATTAACACACCACACAATCCTACCGGCACTATCCTCACCGCAAAAGATATGCTGCAGCTGGAAAAAATTACACAGTCAAATGATATTGTGATTTTAAGTGATGAGGTTTATGAACACATTATCTTCGACGGCTATGAACATCAAAGTGTTTCCCGTTATCCGCGATTGGCAGAGCGTAGTTTTATCATCTATAGTTTCGGGAAAACATTTCATGCAACAGGATGGAAGATGGGTTATTGTCTGGCGCCGCAAGAACTAATGGCAGAGTTCAGGAAGGTTCATCAGTTCCTGGTGTTTTCTGTTAACACGCCTCTTCAACATGCACTTGCCGCGTTTATGAAAGATAAAAAAAACTATGCCGGTATCGATGTATTCTATCAGCAAAAAAGAGATTGTTTTCTCAGCCTGATTAAGAAATCAAGGTTTAAGCCATTGCCTTGCGTAGGTTCTTATTTTCAATTGCTCGACTATTCCGCTTTAAGCAGTTTGAAAGACACCGATTACGCAATTAAATTAACCAAAGAAAACGGAGTAGCCTCAATCCCTGTTTCCGTGTTCTACAATGTTCCCGTTGATAATAAATTGTTGCGATTCTGTTTTGCAAAAGACAATACTACTTTGGAAAAGGCTGCCGAAAGACTTTGCAGCATCTGAAAATTACGTTATATATATAGTTTTTAAGGGGTGCGAAGCTGTAAATAAATACTAACTAATAATTTATACTATGCCAAAAAATCTCCGATTCACTATCCTGCAACAGCCCCTTGCTTGGGAAGATCCGGCAGCTAATCTGGCTCATTTTACAAGTCTTATTAAAAAAATAAAAAGGGGAAGCACCGATGTGATAGTATTGCCGGAAATGTTCACTACGGGTTTTACAATGAAAGCAACGCATCTTGCTGAAACAGTTGGAGGAACGGCAATGTCATGGATGGCAGAAGTGGCTAGCGAGAAAAATGTAGCGGTTTGTGGCAGCATGATGATGAAGGAAAAAAAGAATATATATAATCAGTTTGTATGGATGGCGCCTGACATGTCGTATACCACATACAATAAACGTCACTTGTTCAGGATGAACAATGAGCACAAGGTGTTTACACAGGGGAATGAAAGCGTGTTGATTGAACATAAAGGATGGACCATCTGCCCACAGGTTTGTTACGACCTGCGTTTCCCTGTTTGGTCTCGTAATCGATTAAAAAAAGTTGATGGGAAAAACTATTCTCCTGAATATGATGTATTACTTTATGTGGCCAATTGGCCTAAGGCAAGAAGCTTTGCCTGGAAACAATTATTAATTGCCCGCGCTATTGAAAATCAATGTTACGTTGTAGGTGTTAACAGGGTTGGAAAAGATGGTAATGGAATAGCATACAGCGGAGATTCTGCAGTGCTAAATTATCTTGGAACGAAAATTAACAAATCCTCCACTTCACGCGCTGTTGTTGAAAATATAGTACTTGATGCTGTATCATTGGAAAAACATAGAAAATCATTTCCTGTATTGATGGATGCAGATTCTTTTACGTGTCGTTAGTATCTTTTAAATTGCTGATATGCTTTGATGTTTTAAAAAGTGTTCTGTAATGTTGATTTAAAAAACAGTTTTTCGGTTTATATATATATTAGAAAGAACTTACTAGTGGGTTTTGAGTATTGTTTTTGATTGAATGTTTTTCTTCATTTGTCGTCATAAATTTTTTTAAAAAAGTCATTTTAATATCATCAATAATCTTCATCCAAGCAATTCTAATACGGAGCATATATCCATTCAACCACTTCGCGGTTGTAATATTTGCCCCCCGTCTGTTCTATTAATGTTAAATCCCTCCAGGAATTTGAATGATAGTTGTAATTTTCGTTATGTAGAAACCAATTTTTGCCGGCAAAAATTGGTTTTAAGTCCGAAGGACTTCAACATCAATAACCCCGCATGCAATCCGGGGGTTCACAATGCCTAAAACTACACCAACTCCAAATGTAGTTGAATAAATCATTTCATGACGAGTACATACACACAAATCCTATAAAATCACCTTCGCAAAACCTTCCACTAATATTAATCCCTTTAAGAATAAATCTGATAATTATGAGATTCGATGTCCTGGTCCATATTCATAAAGCCAAAATGATCCTAAGTCCGAAGGACTTCAACATCAATAACGCCGGATGCAATCCGGGGATTCACAATGCCTAAAACAACACCAACTCCGAAGAGAGTTGAATAAAAAACATCATGATGAGCACATACACACAAATCCTTTATCAAATTGTCTTCAGCACTAAGCACAGAGCACTTTCTCTTTCCTCTGATAATCGCGAAGAGCTATTCAAATACATAAGTGGCATTCTAAAAAACAAAAACTGTCATCTCTACCAGATTGGTGGCGTTGCCGATCATATACATATCATAACACATTTACACCCATCCGTTGCCTTGGCCGCCTTAGTTAAAGACATTAAACTTGCAAGCACTGATTATATAAAAGCCAATAAACTATTTCCAAGCTTCGCCGGGTGGCAGGAGGGCTATGGTGCTTTCACCTATTCCATTCATGAGAAAGACCGACTAATAACCTATGTACAGAATCAGGAAGATCACCATCAAAAACTTACATTCATTGAAGAGTATAAAGATATACTCCAACAATTGCACATTGTCTTTGATGAAAAACACCTTCTGTAAAATGCTTATAGTCTTTTATTGTTATTAGAAATAATAAGGCAATCAAAAATAAATTGCACTAGAAAAGCTTGATCGTTGTAGTAAACAAATTCTCTATTTCAAACCATATTCAGAAATCAAATAAATAAGGGAGGCCATTGATGCCGCTCCCAACTCCAGCTCGCGTCGATTTACTTTGTCAAAAGTATCGCTTGCTGCATGATGATAATCAAAGTATCGTTGAGAATCAACCATCAGTCCTATTAAAATTGTTCCCTGGCTCTTAAGATGATCGATATCGGCGCCTCCATAACCTCTGATCCATTGATGCATCCCGAAAGGGTTAAATAGTTTTTCCCATTGCATAATACGACCGACAGTAAGTGAGTCGCCATTAAATGAAAATCCTTCCGGTGTGCTGCCGCCGCCATCACTTTCAATTGCTACAATATTATTTTCCTTGTTTAGCTTTGCCATTTCAGCATATTTTTCTCCGCCCTTTCCTCCGTTTTCTTCATTCATGTATGCCACACAACGTATTGTGCGTTTAGGCTGGATGTTAAGTTTTCTAAAAAGATTTAGTATTTCCATGCTTTGCACAACGCCGGCACCATCATCATGCGCCCCATTTCCGGTATCCCATGAATCAAGGTGTCCGCCAACCACAATAATCTCTTCCGGGTATTCACTTCCCTTAATTTCACCAATAACATTGTAAGATGTTGCATCAGGAAGCTTACGGCAACTTTGTTTATATATAAAGATTAATGCCGGATCTTCTTTAATCGAAGCGCTCAGCTTCGCTGCTCCTATAGTGCTGATTGCACATGTTGGCACTTTTGGAAAAGAGTCGTTATACCCCATAGATCCCGTATGTGGAAAATCATCCAGAGATAATGTCATCGAGCGTATTACAGCGCCAACAGCCCCATATTTAGCCGCCTTTGATGCGCCACTCCAGCGGTAACGAGCAGCTTCGCCATATGATTTAAAAGTGCTGTAATTTGCAGGGTCCATCGGATGATTAAAAAAAACAATTTTCCCCTTTATCTTTTCCGTACCCAGCATATCAAGTTCTTCGAAATTTTTTACCTCCACCACTTTTGCCTTAATTCCTTCCTTTGGTGTTGAAATACTTCCGCCTAATGCACAAATAGAAACAGCAACAGTTTTCTTGTTTGTCATCTTAATCTCTGCTGATTCTTTTTCTCCCCGAACCCAATGTGGAACAATAACCTCTTGTTTAAAAACACGATCGGGGTTGATTTTATTAAGCTCTTCTTCAACAAATAATACTGCTTTTGTTGCTTCTTCAGAACCACTAAGCCTGCCGCCGATATTGTTCGTCAAAAAATCAAGCCATCCATATGCTTTACCATTCGAAAGCGCTTCAGTGTAGATATTTCTGATAACAACACTGTCATTGTTTTGCGCATGTGTAAAAGAAGTAAAAAATAGAAGAGATAAAATAAATAAAACGGTACGTTGCATGACAGCATAAATTATGCAGCAAAGAAACAAAAATGTGATTAATCCTTGATTGATTAGCCGTTTTATTAATCCAATCAGTGATTTCTTATTATATATATTTCAGCCCTTCTGTTATGGGTGCGACCTTCTTCTGTTTCATTGGAATTTATCGGGCTGGATTCACCATATCCAACGGTAACAATACGCGTTTCGGTTACTCCATGATTGACAAAGTACTCTTTTACAGCATCGGCACGATTTTGAGACAGGATCATGTTATATTTTTCATCCCCTTCAGCATCGGTATGTCCAGTAATTTTAAGTTGCAGTGTTGTGTCGCTGCTTAGCCTGTCTGCAAAAGGCTCAAGGATGTTGATTATCTCTATGCCGTTTAGCGATGTTTCATTGATTTCAAAATAAATTGATCCTGTTTTCTCCTGCGCTTTCTCTCTCGAGTTTTTGTCAGGGCAACCATTGTTTGCAGCCATTCCTTTAACTGTAGGGCAATGGTCTTTTGAATCAATTACTCCATCATTATCCAAATCTGGGCACCCTTTTGTTGCAACAGCCCCTTTTATATAAGGGCATTCGTCAATCTTATTCGGAATGCCGTCGCCATCGGCATCAATATCCGACAAAGGACAACCATGATTACTCATTAATCCCGCTTCATCAGGACATTGATCAATTTTATCAATAATGCCGTCTTTATCTTGATCCGCATCAGCCAATTTCTCTTCCGCAACTGTTTGTTTTATTTCCTTCTTGGTGTGCTCGGGCTTGGCGGTAGCTATCCTTTCCTTTTTCTTTTTGTCTTTTGCTTTTTCCTTTGCCACAGGAATGTATGTTAACGATATTTCAAATGCTCCCGGTCCCGAAACACTTTTTGAAATATTCATATCATAGGAGGCACCCACCATTAAACTGTTCCATTGATAACCTCCATAAATAATAGCGGATTCGTTTTTACGAATATATACCCCCGCTTCAACTTTGTTTCGGTGCTCAAAATTCAATGTTGCCATACAGCCCGCAATTAGCTCGTCTGAGAATTGCTGATGCTGCATCATGATAGAAGGTTTCAGTTCTACCTTCTCATTCATTATAACCTTTGTTCCTGCCTGAAACACAGTTTTGATTGGTGTAGTATTCTCTTCTTCAATAAATACTTCTTTTGCTTTATTGATATGCATCAACGAGGCTCCTGCAAAGGGCTTCCATTTTGAGTTGCCTCCTTCTCCCATCGTCCACAAAAATCCGCCGCCTAAATCGGGGCGTGTAACATGTGTGAATGAAAACACTTCATTGGTGGGAACATCTCCTGTATACCCCAAATCCTCCTGGTATTGATCATCAAAAGTCATTTTTGAAGGATCAAAACTTTTTTGAATAAAGCCAACATTAATGCCTGTTGCAATTTGGTGTACCCCGAACTTAATTCGATAGGAAACAGTTCCGCCAAGTTGCAAACGTTTTAAGCTTGCCGGCCCTGCACTATTCTTCAATATTAAAAATCCCAATCCAACACGACTTACCTGTTTATCAAATTGCACACCTTGGGTATTGATTGAATTTCCTAATGATGGCCATTGATTCCTGTATATACCAGTCAGCCGAATATTCTCCACCCCCTGACCAGCCCAAGCCGGGTTATAGTTAACGGGCAGGTTGAAATATTGTGAAAAATGCGGATCCTGCGCATTGGCAACAGCGACAACCATTGTCAAACAAATAAATAAAACTTTTTCCGTAATTTTTCTCATCTGATTACGGTTATGGTTCCTGATACTAATTCATCTTCGGCATTTGGCTTGCTCAATAAGATTTTATATATATATGTTCCGTTCTGAACAACTTCCCCAAATACAAATCCATCCCAAAATGGATTACGCTCGCCTGTCTCAAACAGCATCTTTCCCCATTGATCATAAATTTTCAAGTCTCTTGTAATGATATTTTTTCCTCTTACCCTGAAGATGTCGTTATGGCCATCATTGTTAGGAGTAAAAGTGGTTGGAATAAACCAGTCATTTGTTCCGCCGATAATAATCTTTTTTGAAACAGAATCTATACACCCATATGCATTAGTTGCAATAAGTAAGGTGTTGTAGGTTCCCACATTGTTATATATATAAGATGGCTGAGCTAGTATGGAAGTGTCCTGCCCTGTTGAATCGGTAAAATACCAGGCGAAGTTGTTTGCCCCCTGTGACAAATTCTGATATGCAACACTGTATGCCCCCGATTGCTGAGTGATAACATATTGGAAGTCGGCAACCGGTAATGGGTTAACAGAAATGTTCATCTCTGCCCTATCAATAGCCTTACATCCGTTCGATGCTGTTACTTCAACGTAATAAGTGGTAAATAAATAAACAGGGTTGGGTTGAAATATGTTTCCTGTATTTAATAGTGTTCCGCCAATATCGAGGTCATACCAATCAATCGTTGTTCCTGCATCAGCTATTGCTTCAAGCTGTGGTGAAGTCCCCGAGCAAACTGTGGTGTCATTAACAAGTGCAACTTGTGGTGCGCTATTAACGGTGATTAAAATAGAGTCGGAAAAAATCCAATGACTGTTTTGAAATGCAGCAACCTGATAGTAGCCACTATCAATTGCCGTTAATTGTTGATTTGTTTCGCCGGGTAAGGGAATTCCATTAAAATACCATTGATTTCCCTGGTTAAAAAAAGACTGAAGCACAACGTTGTTGCCCTGACAAAATGTAGTGGCGCCGCTAGCAGAGATAAGTTGTTGCGTGGTAATCATGTTAACCTGCGTTGAGGCGACAGATTGGCAACCGCCGGCAGTTGTAATACTCACCGTGTAGCTCCCTCCATTATAAATTACAATGCTTTGCGTAATGGCATTATTTGACCATAAATACGAATTAGCTGCGCCGGCTGTTAGCAAAATAGAATCGCCTTGTATAATAATCACCGGGGACGAAGGTGTTATTACTGCCTGGCTACCGGCATAATTGGAAATGGAAACTGGCGGCGACAAGGAAATGCATCCTCCCGAATCAGTGATTGTTACGGTATGATTTCCTGCAACAGCATAGATTGATTGCGAGGTTGCGCCATTAGACCACAACCATGATGTCCCAGCGCTGGCGGTCAATAATAAAGAATCACTTGCGCAAATTGTTGTTGGGCCCGAAGGAGTAATTGCAGCTGGTTGAGCTTGTGTAACAACAGTAATAACTGCTGCTGAATAACCTTTACATCCGGCTGCATTGGTCACAGTAGCCATGAATGATCCGGATGAATTAATAAAAACACTTTGTGTGGTTCCTCCGCCTGTCCATAGATAGCTGACGCCTGCTTGTGTTGTCAACTGCAAAGAATCGCCGTTGCAAAAAGTAATCGTTCCTGATGGTGTAATCGTTGGTAAAAACGATGATGTTACAGTGATGCTCAGCTGCTGCGACATCGCTACAGCTCCATTCATATCAGTTCCAAATGCAGTAATAGTATGTATTCCTGCAGCAAGCGGTGGAATACTTATGAATCCTGTATTACTGGCGGCTATCATAACATTGCTATCGCTAAAGGTATAGTTGGTTAGTCCAGGTGTATTGGCCGAAAGTGGAATACTGTCGCCATAACAAACAGTATTGTTTCCCGCAGTTGTGGTAAGATTAATTTGTGTTGCAGAGAGGTTGGTTATTTTCCTTATTATTTGATTTGCCGCATCAGCAATATATAAAGCATGATCCGCTGCACAATACGAGATTCCTGTTGCATTATTAAAACTTGCTGCTGTGCCAATTCCGTTTGCTGAGCCAGTAACGCCGGCGGTACCGGCATAGGTGGAAACAAAAGAAGAACTGTTTTCTATTTTTCTGATGTTATTATTATAGCCATCAACAACAAAAATATTTCCGTTGTTATCAACGGTTACATCGCCAGGCGAGTTAAACATTGCTATTCCCGGCGATCCGTCAATACTACCATTTGCGCCTGAGCCTGCGAGTGTGACAACATTTCCTGAAGCGCTTACGCTGCGTATTTTATTATTCCACTCATCTGCCACAATGATGTTTCCGCTATTATCCAAATCAATTCCCGATGGATGATTAAACGTTGCAATAGTGCTATTGCCATCATCAGATCCGGCAATATAGGCGATGCCTGCAAGGTCGCTTACCTGACCATTAAATATCTTGCGGATAACATGTGTATTGTGATCGGCAACATAAATAGTAGAGCCGTCGGGCGTTACACAAATACCTGTTGGATAACCAAACTGTGCCACTGCTGCCGGACCATTAGTTGTACCAAAAGTTCCCTGCCCTGCAACAGTTGATACTACTCCTTGTGGTGTTATTTTCCTGATCTTATAGTTTTTTGTGTCCGCTACATATATATTTCCTGCTGTATCACAGGCAATCGCTTTGGGCTCATAAAATGATGCTGATATCCCGTTACCATCTGCACCTCCCGCCGCGCCATTCCCTGCAATTGTGCTTGCTGTTCCGTTGCTCGTCAATTTTCGTATGGAATTATTAAGCAGGTCTGCAATATATATAACTCCATTCTTATCACAGGCTACACCATTCGGATTGTTGAATCTGGAGATTGTTCCAGATCCATTCACAAATCCCGAAACTCCCGGTGAACCTGAAATGGTGCTAACGAGTTGTGCATTGGCGCTTCCTGAAAAACAAAGCAATAGCATCAACAAACTCGTAAATTGGTTGCACGCATCGTTCATCATCTTTTTCCAATTCATTATACTGCCTCTGTTGCTTTCGTTTTAGTTGTATAGATTTTGATGGTCTCTGCCTTTTGCTGTTTAAGCCCTTCCATCAACGTGTTGGTTGAAACATTTGTCAGCCAGTTAATCTGACTGCTGTACTCAGAAGTTATGTTTTTCCATGAATATCGCGACTTCCCAAGTTCACCCATTTGTACACCCATTCCATTCAATTGTATTCTTTCGATGGATTGAATGATACTTCTCAGTTCAGTAGCATTCATGAAATAAGATGCCAGGTGCATAGTTGTTTCTCTGTTGTATGAAATGCCGTATGCAACTATTGGTAATCCCAGACACATGGCTTCCACCAATGAGGGATTGGTTCCTCCTGCACCATGACCGTGTATATATAATTCTGCGTTCGAACGCAAAATATTTAATTCATCCTGGTCATAGATTGGGTCCAATAAAAATATATTCGGGTAGTTGGAATATTGCTTACGTAGCTGGATACCGAAGTTGCCATGGTTCCAAAGGCCAACGATAACAAGTTTTTTGTCCGGCATCTCAGCATATGCTTCAAGAATCAGTTGCACATTGTTTTCAGGTTCAATCCTGCAAACAGTAAATGCATAATTGCACATTGCCGCAAAAGGGAATTTCGCCTCAATATCCGGACTCATTGATTTTTTTGAAACATGATCTCCGCCATATGTTATCAGCGCAGATTCGCTGTTGTATTCACTTTTAACATAATCTTGAATCACCTTATTATCAGCAATAATTACATCAGCATATTTTACTGCAAGCCTTTCGCTGAATTTCAAAAATTTTTGTATGTATTTATTCCATTTTGGACGCTTCCACTCCTGGCCATCGATATTGATAATAATAGGTTTGCTCGAAAACATTTTTAAGAATGGGAGAATTATCGAGCCTGACACCCCAAGTACAAGCAATACATCAGCATAAAACAAAGCATGAAATATGGAAACAATATCATATATAATACTTTGATATCCGTTTGCATTCAAAGGCAGATAAATTAATCGTGAGCCATTAAAAGTTGATTTTCTTTTTCTGCTGGAAGCAAAATATTTATTACTGCAATAAACGCTGAAATCGAATTGATCCTGAAGGTTTAAAGTGAGATGATGTGCAAGAGTTTCAAATCCCCCATACTTCGCCGGAAGGCCTGTTGTTCCTATAATCGCTACTTTCTTTCTTTGCATATTCGGGTAAATAAAAAATACCCTTTTTTTACGCCGTGAGGTGTCTTTTGTTACGCCTTAATAACGAGTGTAAGGTTTTACAAAAAAAGTTGTTTTTTTCCCTTGCTTTAGAGCAAGTAATATAAAATCTTTCACTGTTGTCCGACAAAAATAATAAAAGGATGAGCCATTTTTAGCTCACCCTTTATAGTTATGTTTGGTTTACGAAGACTAAACAAACTATGGATAAAAGTACAAATTTTGTCGGACAGCCGATTTTATCACAAATATTTTCTTGCATAGATTCTTCAAAAATTAACAGTGCAGCCCGAAAGCATAATGCCAACCACTATTACAAAAGGATTTCTTTTCGGGTTCATTTAGTTACGCTTCTCTATGGAGTATTCAGTTATTGCAATGGATTAAGAGAGCTTTGTGAAGGCATGTTGGCCTGTGAAGGCAAACTCACACATTTAGGATTAGACAAAGCCCCTGCGCGTAGTACTCTTTCAGATGCTAATGCCAATCGGACTTATCGAGTATTCGAAAGCCTTTATTTTGAATTGGTCAGGCAATACATCAGTTTTATCTCGGACAGCCGGTTAAAGGGGTTAAGCATTCGCAATCTCAAAATCATAGACAGCACTACAATCAGTTTGTTTAGTGATCTCTTGCGCGGGGTAGGACGCAATCCCTTATCCGGATCCCGCAAGAAAGGTGGTATTAAGGTTCATACACTCATGGATGCTTTTAGCGGAGTTGCAGAATTTATCCGCATTACTGCGGCCAAAGAGCATGATCGGCAATTCTTGTATCATTTAAAACTGGTACCCAATAGCTGGGTGGTTTTTGATAAAGGATATAACCCGTTCCGACAATTTGTAAAATGGACCAACGAAAAAATATGGTTTGTAACACGAATGAGAGAAAATGCTGTTTTCCATGTTACAAAAGTGTTGAAGGACAACACCAGAAAGAAAAAGGCGAAAGGGATAATCAAAGAACAATATATTACCATTCCTTATAAAAATGAACAAAAAGTAGACCTGCGATTAAAACTCAGAAGAATAACATGCAAAGCAGATGATGGGAAAACATACATCTTCATGACCAATAATTTTACTTTACCTGCTGATCAGATAGCGCTCATTTATAAAAACAGATGGATGATTGAACTGCTCTTTAAGCAAATCAAACAAAACTTTCCGTTAAGATACTTCTGGGGTGAAAATGAAAACGCAATCAAAATTCAAGTTTACTGTGTGCTAATCGCACAACTGCTTATGGTAGTTATTCGAAAAAAAGCAGCAACTAAAAAATCTTTTGCAAACATGATTACTGTTATTCGCTTACACCTGATGAGCTATGTTGACTTGATGGGATTTATCAAAGACACATACGCCGCCTGGAAAAAGGCGCATCCGCCACCACTATTAATTGCTTAAGTTTTCATATGCCAACTACCCCAAAATTTGACCGAATCAAAATCACTGTCCCTGCCTGTAGGTTCTAAGTTTTTATGCCTAATTTAGTCGGACAATAATGTTTTCTAATATATTATTCAATGTATCTCTTTTGACAATTTCCGGTCGGCAAATGAAACCCCAAAGCGGAGGACTTGCACCAATATGTATAAGCGAATTAAAAATGGCCAGGTTACTGCACCCATCTTTAGATTTGGTGCCAATTAAAATAGCTTGCCTGACTCCCGCTAACGAATTGATCAAAAGTGCTCGATAGCGACTTTCATATTGACCTAACATTACTTTATCAATAATCATATTAAATGTATTTTGGAAATAATTGTTTGGCTACTTTTTTCCAGTACAAAATAAGAAACGGTAATAACTGTTTACCTTTTCTGTAATCCAGTCCCTTGGCTCTTCTGTACCGATACATCCAATATTTAGATGATGTTCTTTGTAATATATACTTTGAAGATTATACTGTTTGCAAAGCGAATCAAATGAGCCTACATACAATTTAATGTGAGGAATGTTTTTATGCAGAGCCAACATAAAATTTATACACTTTTTGCTTACAGGATAGGCAGTAAAAAAATCTGGTTCAATTTGATCAATTTTTTCTGGAATCGTTTTATAATCGGTAGCAAAACGTTCTTCCATTTATCGTTTGCTTATTTTGTTCATCGAGATTGTTTTCTGTCGACTGCTTTTAAAGCGACCAATTTCCTGACTTCTCTTTTGCGCATGCTTTTGGCTTACACCACTATGGACCCTCTTTCGCCATAAATTAAAACTACTTCGTTTCAATTCTCTACGCATCAACGCAACAACATCGGACTCAGAAAGCCCAAATTGTGTTTTAATAGCTTCAAAAGGAGTGCGGTCCTCCCATGCCATTTCAATTATTCTGTCAGTATCGTTTTTTTCCATGAATAAAATATCGCAAAGAGATATTTATTTTTTTATATTTAAATAAACAATGCTCTTAATTATTTATGCTTACTAGCAATATATAGAAGTTCAAAATCATAAAAAATAATGCAGGCAAAGAAACCCAAATACCGTCTTTCAGTTTTATTCTAACCAATAATCCTAAAAGCATTAGTAGCGCAAGTCCACCAGACGAAATTAATAAGACGGGTTTAAATATTAAGCCAACCAATAGCCCTAAGGCCCCCAAGAATTGCAGCAGAATTGTAAGGAGCCCTAATCCTTCCAATCTAAATCGTAAGAATTCACTTTTCATATGAGGGGTTGTAAAGTAGGAAATAACATATGCCAGAAAAGATAGACTGGATATTAAAATACATGTGGTAATCACATTCATAAATAAATAATATTTAATGAAGCTAATATCATAAAGATACACATGATCAATAGTGCTAGGGAAGGCAAATGTTTAATGAAACTATTCTTTACTTTAAAATGAAAATATTGTGCCGCGATCATTAGTAAGCCCATAATAACAGCAGGAATAGGAACTAGTGATGGATACCAAATACCCGCGATTAGTAATGTAGCTAGAGATATTTTGGTCGCGCCTACAAAACTTCGAGTTAAATCACTTAATCCGAATTGTTTAAACTCCTTGATGATGTTATCAAACCGAAATATCCAAACATAAGCAACCGATGTAGCAACAATGATTTGTGTTAATATTAAGTATTTAGTCATGTTGTTTTTTATTTTTTATTTACTGTTGATTGGGACTATACGGATTACTTGGGTTTACTATTTTGGTTGTGACCATTAAATTTATTTTCAATCATCCAATTATTTTATCTGAGAACAATAATTAACGCTTTGCTATGGCAGCGGACGGGGGCTGTTCTATTAATATCAAAGGTAATAAAATTCAACATAGGAGTAAAATTGTATAGATCTGAACAAGAAGGATAAAAAAAAATAAATAATGAAAACAATTAATCTTTAAACACGTCATCCGTCATTTTCTTATTGAGGACGTATTTCGAAAACTGTAATGAAATAATACCGGTCCCTTTTGGGTTTCCACCTGATTTAGGGGCTGATTTAGAATTTAAGTCTACAGCTACCGCTTTAGGCACTTTAAACTTAGCTACATCAATCGTAAAAACAATTTTATCTGGTAAGGCGAATGTTCGCATACTACCAAATGTATTCTCAATACTAACTGTACCATTACTTTTTGTTGTGAGTTGAGATTTAATTACCAGCCCATTTGCGGCATCAATCCAAAATTTACCTAGAATTAAATCGTTTTCTTTACTAGGAATTATATTTATAACTGAACAGTTTACAGCCTGAATTTCTTCCATACCTCCGCTTACGGCTGTGTATGCATCAGTATCTTTCAATAATGCTAAAGCATAATATGGATTTTGCTTTGGTAGGAAAACAATACCTTTTGTGCGAACTCTAAACTTATCAGGTTGTTTGTAAAAAACTTTACCGGCCATGGGCTCTATATTTACTCCGGGTATAGAAAAATTCATCATTAAATCAGCTGAATAATCTTTCACTCCGTTAAAATTCTTATTCACCTTGGCAATTAATTCCTGGGGTGTTTGTGCCGAACCATTCATTCCATGGCACCAAATCAAAAACAAAAACAATTTATATTTCATCATAGTCAACTAGTTCTGTATATCCTTTCGTTTAAAATGCCAAAAGGCTACACTTAAAAATAACACAATGTGACCAAATAAAATGGCAAATGAAGTAACAATTTGAGAAGTTGGCAAAGGATTGTCAAACAGATTTCTCCAAATAATCATGTGTGTAGTAAATAAGGCTGGCTTGATGGTGTCGAACAATTGTACATCTAATGTGCCGATGATGGTAAATATTATTATCACACTCATGGAAGCCACAATGGGAGTGATAGAATTGTCAGCAAAGCAAGATAGCATTAATGAAAAAGTAGTGATTACAGAAAGACTAAAAAACGCAACAAAAAAAGCTCCCAGAAATCGCCAAATAACATCATCAGCTCTAAGGATAACGAGTTCATCACTTTTCAGTACAACAAGATCACCGGTGCCAAACACCCACAAACCAATACCCAAAGCTAAAATGCCTAACCACAAAATAAGTGCAAAAGTATAGATGTTGCCGGCAATGAATTTTGCCCAAAGAATTTGCCCTCGTGAGTAAGTTTTCGACAGCAACAAACGAATCGTACCCGATGCGGCTTCGCCCGACACCAAATCACCGGTAACCAGGGCAACTAACAAAGGCATTTGTATAATGAGCATCTGAAGAATTATAAAACAAATTAATGAACCATTCAATATATTGCCCTCAATTTGAAAGGAATTTTGGAGTGCTTGAAAAATAAATTCTATATATTGTTTTCCATCTACATAAAAGGCGAACTGTATTAGTATTACAACGACCGTAATAGCCAAAAATCCCAAATAGCTCCTTGGCTTCGTTACAATTTTGAAAAGCTCCAGTTTAATTAGGTTTATCATTAATTTTGGCTTGTTAATTTTAAAAAATAATCTTCAAGCGTACGCTTATAGCTTACACTGTATGTAGGTAGATTATGCTCCAGTAAAAATTTATTCAATTCAGGAATTTCTGCTTTACTTAAGTTTAACTCAATTGCATTTTTATTGTTGGCTCGCCACTTTTTCTGCCACGCACTTTGTTGAATAGCAGACAGACAATTAGCCATAGATTGAGGCTCTATACTAATTATCAAATCTTCGTTGGATAACAAGTCGCCTACTTTTCCTTGAACCACAGCCTTCCCATTGTTAATGATGGTCATACTGTCGGCTATCAATTCAATTTCGCTCAGAATGTGTGAAGAAAGCACGATTGTTTTCTTCAAATCATTTTTTAAATGCAAAATCATATTGCGCAAATCAATAATACCTTGTGGATCCAGACCGGTAGTCGGTTCATCTAGTATAATCAACCTGGGGTCATGTATGAGTGTCTGTGCTATGCCCAAACGCTGCTTCATGCCATGCGAATATGCTTTTACCTTATCCTGTTCTCTTCCTTTAAGCCCTACCAATTCAAACATTTCAAAAAGCTTCGATTTGCTTGGGCGCAATCTACTCAAGCCTGCTTGAATTTTTAAATTATTCATTGCTGATAAATAAAGATAAAAGTCCGGCTTTTCGATTATACTGCCAATCTGTTGCAAAATTTCCCTGCGATCTGTTTTAAGATTTTTATTGAACACCCAAATATCGCCCGACGTAGGTTGAATTAGTGTTAACAGCATACGTAAAGTTGTGCTCTTTCCTGCTCCGTTTGGCCCGAGAAAACCAAAAACTTCGCCTTCGGGTATCTCAAGATTTAAGTTGCTGATCACATGAAAACTTCCGTAAAACTTGTTGAGGTTTTTAATTGAAATTATACTATTGTTCGCCATAATCAAGGATTAAAAATTAAAATAAATGCGTGGTTTTACAACCGAGCTAAACGCATGATTATGCCGAAATGATGGAGCAAGGGTTACAGCTAAATGAAGTGTGTTAATTTTACCGCAAAGATTGAGTTGAAAAACTAAAATTTGATTATTCGCAAAACGGGCTGTGCAGACCAAAAATCCGCCAAATGCGATTAAATTATTATATATCGCTTTATTTAATTTTTTCATGTTTTATTGTGCGATTTATTTATCATCTAAGTAACAGAGTAAAGCAAAAGATTTAATAGATTTTTATTCCCTAATAATTTTCATTACACTTTCATTACCGCCTGATGTCATTTTCAGCACATAAATTCCTGCAGACAAATTCTCATCTACATTTATTTTAAATATTTCATCGCGTTTGACGTTTGAAAAAGTTTGTGAAAGTATTTTAAGGCCGCTCATGGTATATAAATCAATAAGTACTTTGCTATTTCCTGAATTGCCAATCCGAATAAATAGTTTATCCTGAAACGGATTTGGAAATAGTTCAATATTGAAAGTTGAAGTGTTTTCATTATAAAACGAAGTATTGCAAAGCATACATGTTTTTTGAAAAGCAATAGTTGTATCTGCTGTAATCAGTGAATCAAATTGCGCACCTGCATTACAATCACTTTTCAATTCATGTTTTAACCAGGGAAGTAAATAGCGATTAATGGCAGTATGCTGTTCTTGTCGTGTAATGGTAGGCTGTGGAGTACACGTGGCCTCGCCAAAACTGCACAAAAAATTATTATCAGCCATCTGACAATGGCTTCCACCAATAATACTTACAAATGTTTTGCAACTGCTTTGCAATGAGTCATACATCTGTATTTGATTAGCCGGAGGAGGGGTGACACAATCATTACCGCCGGCAAATATCAATGAAGGTATACTAAGGCTTGCCGCGGCTTGTATTGCTGATGGATTTGTTTCGGCAGGAGCAAGTGTCGCTAATATTTTTACTGTGGGACTCAACTGTGCAGCCAGAAAAGCAGCACCGCCCCCCATGCTATGCCCCATCACGCAATTCATCGTGTCAACACGATTAGAGAACAAGGTAGAAGTGTCTTGACCAAGAGCGGTTAATTCAGTAAGTACAAAAGCAATGTCTTTTCCAAATTCAATATGTGAAGGCGCAAAACCTCCTTCGGTTTTCGGAAATGCAATAATGAATCCTTCAGGCACAACGGCATCCCAAATATTCTGATATGCATCCCAGGTCATAACAAACCCGTGTCCGAAACTAATTACAGGAAATTTATTATTCGTTGCAAGAGTAATCGGTACATTATTTCCTGACACATCAGCAGGGTAATATATTTCAGTAGGAATAGCGCGATTGTTCCGAGAGGTATCAATTAAAGTAATTGTAGTATGTCCGATTTGAAAGGGTTGTGCAAAAAGATTGCTGCACAATAGAATTGTTAAAAGGAGAATCAAATATTTATTCATTTTTCTTGTAGTTATATCCAGCGAGCAACATTAGCAAAATTCGCTGAATGAAATTGTATTGTTAGCATTAATCATTTTCAAATGATCAGGTATTGACAAAAAGTTTTTTCGCTTCCATCCAACTTATCAAGTCATCTTTATATATCCGTTTCGATTGAATTTTAGAAGAAAATGTTTTCGATTGTTTCATCGATTCTAAATGTGTTCCATTACGATAAAAGTCGTTAAGGTCATTTTCATTGATCCATAATGTCATGGTATACCACTGTTTCAAATTCCAGCTGCCGGCAATCTTATATTTTTGAGTCTTTGATTGTTTCAACTCCTTTATAATTTGCCCATTAAACTTAAAAAAAGCAATGAGTTTTGAATAAGAAATTAATTCGATTTTGGTTATTGATACAATCATTCGTTTTAATTTATGTCACCTACTAATCGCCTTGAGTACTCGGCGTGACTTTAATTATTTAATAAATAAGATATTCCGATGATCATATTGTGTAATAAATATTTCTTATCAAAGGGTCTTAATTTTAACAGTAGCTGAACTATCAATTGAAAGGCCCAAGTCATGCTACACTAAAGCTTCGCGCTAAGACTTGAGCCAGCGG
The DNA here is from genome assembly GCA_031418215.1 of Bacteroidota bacterium. GTDB lineage: Bacteria > Bacteroidota > Bacteroidia > AKYH767-A > OLB10 > JANOXC01. Next base: position 13,534 of record JANOXC010000021.1, on the reverse strand, counting down.
TGGGTTTGTCAGACCCTTATTACTAAACCCTTACCAGTATTAACCTTCTTGAGCGGCATTCAAAAATTTTTCAATGCTGATTATATATTCTGACTCCAGCGCAGGTTGCCGTTTGCCAAACTTATAAAGCATGGCTGTAACCTGTACTTTTTCTTTGTCAGCTGTAAGAATCTCTAGTTCCAATCGCAAATTTTTCCAGAATAACAAGGAGCTTTTTTTTGCTCTCAAAAAATAATATTTTTCATTACTTTCTTTAATTCTGAAATCCTTAGCAATACAAAATAAAATCAGTTTATGATAAACATCATGTACATTATTATATAATAGGCAGGTGTTGCTGTTCATAAGATAGTCAAAAGTAATGAATTGATAGGGTTAGTACCTATCCAATTGATACTTATATTTTTTGGGCCATATAATTCTGATCTCATTGGGGTTAGTTCCCTGCCGCCTAGGTCGCTTTTTACTTTTGATAAAGGACGGATAGTAAAATAAATAGCACAATATTTCGGTTTTGTTATATCATTTGGTATGCCCTGCCAAATATCGAAGAGTTGTTTTCAGTAAGGAAGTCGATATGACTCCTCGGGATATTTGTTTGGAAATAGGCAAGCGATATGAGGTTCATTTTTTAGAGATAGGCACAGATAAGGACTTGAGCCAGTGGTGGGGCGAAAAGATTGCTATAGTGCAGAACAGAGAAAAGCAAAAAACAATATTTTTTCATTTGCGGTAATTTATAGGAAGAATCAGCAGAGTTTTTTTACTTATTATTTATTGGCTCCTATGCTTTAATTAGCACTTTCAAATATTGCTAGGTTAAATTAGGTAAGCGGTGTATGAAGCATAACTATTTATTTGCTGCTAGTTAGTTAAATTATTTAAGCATTACTTCTTGCATAATGAGAAATTCTTTAACCGATGTCCACCCAATTTTTGAATATCTATTGTTATCATACTTTTGGAAAATTATTTTACCCTCCATCATGTCCCTCATATATTGCATTCCTTGCCAAGCGGGGTAAAGTTCATTTTTTGAAGGCGAAAACAGCCTTGTTGTTTTTATAAGCATATTCAAAAGCCCAATCCCTCCCGGTTTGAATATTTTATAGTTTTTATTGGTAAGTTCACTAAGCAAATTTACAAAATCGTTACATGAAAGTCTATTACCTGCAATTCTTAAATATCTGGGGGTATTGTCGTCCATTGCTGCTTCAGCCGTAAATCCGGCTACATTATCAATGGTGGTAAATTCCATAACTTGATTTGGGCTGCCCCAACATAAAATACGTTTTTGTTAAAACAGTATCAGCGGCATATCCGTAGTTAATAAATCCATAAAGGCACCGTTAAATATAGTGGTTGCTTTGATCGGTGCTTTTTCAAGCTGCTTATGGAACGCTCTTCGAAAATCTAAATTTCTATTTTGACCTTCTGTTAAATTGGTAAAATCACTTGAATAATCACTAGGTATAAATCTTTGAACCTTCGCTTCAACTGCAGCCTCCATAATAATAGTTTGTGTATTAATAATAGTTTCTGTTATACCGGCTATCGCCGACACAACACACTGTGCGCCAATACAGTGTTTTGAAATCTCCGATTTACTACTGGTGTCAACCTGAATGACCTTGACTCCTTTCTGTTCTAACTCATTTATCTTTTTTAGGTCTGTCGATAAACGTACAATTGCTTTAACCTCTGCTCCATTGGCTATTAATGCTTTTACAATTCGCCCGCCTAAATTTCCCGTGGCCCCCAATACTACAATTGTTTTATTCACTATTTATATTTTATTATTGGTGTATTAATGCTTACAATTATAAATCTCCACTCGCAATGGTCGCTAGTAATTTGATGCTTTAAATGTTTATTCAACAAATTCTAATTTACCGGTTCGCAAGGTGTAAAAGGCCCCTACTATTTTAATTTCACCTTTGCTTTCCATTTCTTTTAAAATCTCACTTTTAGCCCTTATTTGGGCAATGGTGTTTCTAATATTATTCTGCGCAACTAATTTTATAAACAATTCATTTTTAGAAGATTTCTCACCTTCAAAATTTTGACTCATTGCCACAGCCGGTTTTATGTTTTTGACAGTTGGAGGAAATATTTGAATTCCGTCACATTTGCTTACTGATGTGATTGTCAAAAGAAACAGCGCCTGTGTTATTGATTAAAGAAAATCTTCAGGCAAAGCTCTTTCTTGTGAGAAAGCAGCGTTTTAATTGCAGAAAAGAAGAGCAAATAAATTACTGATCATAGGAATAACGCATATGAACTTTTGTGAGGAGATAATAATTATGTTAATGCAAATCAAAAGTCCTTACCAAATCACGATTTGTTGAGTTGCTATGACAACTGATGCAGCCATCTCCTTTTTTCGAAATGCTGAATGTTGTAGAACCATCGGGTTTAAATTCTGCCCATAAATAACCACTGCCTGCACTACTGTTACTTGCATCTTTCTTCATAACAGCATAAAGGCTTAAACTGCCTGTTGCTGAAGGATAAATTTCTTTTACAATTATTGAACCTGCAGGAAAAGACGCACCTGGAAGTTTCCCCAATGAATCTAATGCCGTCTGTGCAATTGAATTTAAGCGCACACGTTCAAAACCGTGAGTGCTGTTGCCTTCTCCTGCTGTAATGCCGGGAGTGCCAATATAGTAAGTGTAACCGCTAGTACTGCTTGCTGCATTGTACAAATCAGTATCAGCTGGCGATCCGTTTTTGTCTTTTTTACATTATTGTAATGCCACAACTAAAAATAACACAAACGAAATTGTGAAAAAAATATTTTTCATATTAGTTTTATGTTGGATTAATGACTCAAGAATATATTTTTGGTTTCAACTGTATATTTATTTGAAACTTGGATAAAATAAATACCACTTGGAAAAGTTGTAGCATCAATAAATTTATCAGATATATTGTTAATTTCTCCCTGATAAATTGTTTTGCCAATTACATCAATGATTTTAAGTGTGTGATTATATTCAGGTTGATTGAAATGAATAAGGATGTTTCCGGAAGGGGTGTAGGCAATGGAAACTAAATTTTCTGCCGAAATATTGTTTTGGGAAATTCCCGTTGCACTTGAAGGAGTAGAGATTTCAGATTGGTAAATTGCTTTTGTCGTTGTATTTTGTACAAAAGCTATAATGCGCAATTCATTGAAATCTTTAATATTGGTTGTGTTCCATGATACGTTTATCAGTTCACTGCCATTTATATTGGTGTTTACAAGGGTCGTTCCGGTTTCGTCTGGTAACATTCTCCGTACTACCCACGGATATTCTGTTTCGCTGTTATTGCCTGCACAGCATACATAAGCGTTTTTTAACACTTTTTTTTCCGCTAAAACAATCATTGCTTTTAACGGCTCGCCATTATTTGCTGCATTAGTTGATTCAAATAGCACACTTGCATTTACTACGTTGCCATTTAAATTACTGTTAGCGAATGAAATGTTATAACGGGGAACAACAGCACCGGCATTAGGAATTGTTGTGTTGATTGAGGATACTAGATTTCCGACAAAGAAATTACCATCCACTCTTGCAAAGGGAACGGCTCCTATATTATAAAATGCAACCCGCTGGCCCGATTGAAATGAATTTTCATGATACATGGAATCAAAATAGGGAAATGAGGTGTGATACGCAAGCATAATAACATCATTCAGATTGGCATTTACATATGCGGCGACAACAGGGGTGTTGCCGGCACATGATGGGCAACCACTATTTGTAAATTGCTCAATTAAAACTTTTCGCTGCGCAAAAGCGGAAAATGAAAGAGTGAATAAAAGGGCTGAGTAAAGAATAGATCTTTTCATTTCAATTTTGTTTTAGGTAAAAATATTTATCAATTATCACAGAAGTATCACGAAAGTAGAAGTTATTAGTTTCAAAGAAGAATATCTGTGTTTTATTCTTTATTTTCCATAGGAATTCTCGATTGTGTCAAAATCCTGGCATTTTAACAGAGCATTCAATTAGTTTTTGAAGTTCTTGATGGTCGTTTTAGATGCTGGCTTTCCCAGTAATTGAAGCGTGTTTAATTGTTTTGATATAGAGGCAAACGGAAAATAAATGAGCTGCCTGAATTCTCTTTGCTTATTAAATCAAGTGTTGAGTTGTGCAAATCAAGAATCTTTTTGGCGATGGCTAACCCTAGTCCTGTGCTGTTTTTTAAATCGGTAAAGTTGTTGGCTTTGTAGTATCGTGCAAAAATTTGCTCACGTTCATTTTCAGGAATCCCAATTCCATTGTCTGAAACGCTTATTTGTACATCGGTGTTGCTGTTTTTCATCGTCTTGATAATAATTGTTCCGCCCTCCGGTGTAAACTTCAAAGCATTGTCAATAAGATTTTGCATAACACGTTCTATTAACGAAACATCGGCATATACAGGAGGTAATTCTTTTGACAACACCGCATTAATGGAAATGTTTTTTGTTTTAGCAAGGAGTTGATATTTGTTACTTATATCGCTTACTAATTCACTTATTATAAACGGTTCTTTTTTTGTCTGTACTTGATTGGCCTCTAATTTGGATAATTCAAAAAGCTCATTTACTAATTTTTCTAATTTCTCTGAACTTTCACGAACTGTATTTGTGTAACTCTTGCGTTCTTCAATGGTAATTGTATCTTCTTTCATCTGCAATGTTTCTACATATCCTCTGATAATCGCAATTGGGGTTCTTAAATCATGCGACACGTTGGCAATGAGTTCACGCCTTAAGTTTTCCACCTCTTTTAGTTTATCAATATTTGAAGTGAGAATGTCCGCCATTTCGTTAAACATTTCTGCTAACTGTTTTTCATCACCAGTTGATTGTACTTTAATACGAGCCGTTAAATCCCCTTGCCTGAATTGCTGCATGACAGAAAGAATATTCGAATAGTTTTTTGTGATTACACGGATAATCAATAGTCCGATAAGTAAAGTCGCTATAAGGGTAAGAAGCATGGTACGTGTGCTTACCTGCATTAAGTAATTGCCGAAGAGAAAATCAGAAGCGGCGGTGTATTCTTTTCCGGCAAGAACAACATAAATATAGGCATACAACATGTTGTTCATAGTGAGCGGGGATGCTGAAAAAACTTTTTGTTCATTCGGATTTAACGGATCATCCCCTTTGATGCATCTTGATGTGCTGTCATTAATAAAGAAAAGTACCGGGGCTAAATGGATCGAGTTGAGAACAATTTTCTTTTCTGGTGGAAACCACGCAATTATTTTTCCGGTTGTGTCAAGCAAATAAACTTCCAGACTCGGATTGATTGCCATAACGTGGTGAAACATTTCTTCTAAAGCAGGTTGTATTACTTTTCCATTGTAAAAATTGGTGGAGTTTTCAACAATGTTTTTGGCTGTGTTATGATTGAGGCGCTGGTTGACTTCATCAAGGTATGTGCTGGATGAATTATGTGTGATGTAGATATAGGTTACTCCTACAGCAGCTAACAACAAAAAGAATACTGCAGAAATTTTCCAATATAGACTATTAAATGTTTTTTTCATCATTATTATTTTAGTTCATCTGTAAATCGGTAACCAACTCCCCAGGTTGTTAAAATGTATTTTGGGTTTGATAAATCATTTTCAATTTTTGTACGCAAACGGTTGATATGTGAATTAACGGTGTGTTCATATCCTGAAAACTCATATCCCCAAACAAGATTCAGTAAATTTTCGCGTGAATAACTTTTACCGGGATTACTCATGAATAGATATAGCAAATCAAATTCTTTGGGAGTGAGTTCAATTTTATGTGCACTTAAAGTGACTTTTCTTTTTTGCGGGTCAATTGTTAGTTGACTACATGAAATTATTTCTTCTGAAATATTTTTGATGTTAATCCCTATTTCTGTTCTGCGTATAATGGCTTTTACCCGTGCAATAAATTCACGAATGCTGAACGGTTTTGTCAGGTAATCGTCTGCCCCGGTTTCCAACCCGATAATTTTATCAATTTCCTCTGAACGCGCCGTAAGCATCAATACTGGAGTAAAGTTCTTATCTGTTCTTAGTTGTTTACAAATTTCAATTCCGTCAATATCAGGTAGCATAATGTCAAGAATAATCAAATCATATTTATTATTTCTTGCAAAATGTAATCCATCATAACCTTTGTACGCTTTTGTAGTTGTGCAATGAATATCTTTTAAATGAATGTCAACCAACTCTACAATGGATTCATCATCTTCAATAATTAAAATATGTTTCATCTTATTTGGAGGTGCTATTATAGGTAAAACGATTTTTCAAATCTACCAAAAGCATTTGATATAATTTAATAAAAAGGCAGTGCGATACGCTGCACTTGCCTTTTTATTAAAGAAGTGTTCTAAGTTAAAATGGATAAGAAATATTTAACTTAAATTAACCTGGATATTATTTACCATACTGCTAAGCCGGAAGCTTTGATAGGCAAACCGGAAACACTGCCAATAAGATTTAAACCACCAAACAATGTTCTATTATATTCCTGAATAGTATGGTCTGCGCCACAAAGAACGTAGGCATTATAATTATTTCCGGCAACAACCATATCAATAGGTCCATCACCGCTAGGAATAGCTGCGTTAATTAAATACAATGCACCATTGGCAGCAACGTAGTAAGACGAAATGTTATCGCTTGCAGTATTTGTTGCAAAGGCAAATCTTCCGAAACTTGTTGTAGCTATCCAACACGCAGCCGCCTGATTGTTCGTTACAGCTCCATTTACCGCACTAAGATTTCCTGAATTGGTTCCTGAATAAGAAGTAGCTGAGCTTAAACCTGCAGCCCCACCTGCAGCATTTGACACCACCATGTACTTGTTTCGTGCAAACTCAAAACCAAATGGTGTTTGGCCTGTAGAAGCTGTTGCAGTGCCGGGGCTTGCAACACCACTTCCATTAATACTGAACCTGCTGATGTTGTTAGTCGCCTTTTCTGTAACATACAAAAAGTGTCCGTTCGGCGAAAAGGAAATTTGGGCAGCACCGGCACCTGTTGCACTCAATGATTGAGTAGAACCTGCAAGGGCTGTCAAGCTGCCGCCTGTACCAATTTTGAAACCGTTTATGTTGTCACTTCCCGCATTTACCACATATAAAATGTTTCCCATAGTGGTAACGCTTACAGGTCTTATTCCTTCCGATGAGACTGTGTGTGCAAGATTAAGATCCCCGTTATTGTTTATGTGAAATGAGGAAACAGAATTGTCGCCAGCATTTACTGCATACAACCATTCATGTTGGTCGTCAATAATTAATGCTCCCTGATTACCAAGTCCGGTGCCGGTGCCGATACCGCCTGATGCAGTTGTTGACTGAAGTGATAAGTGTCCGCCCGGGCCTTGTTTATATACTAAAATGTTATTTTGTCCAACATCATTGCTTTCTGTATAAACATAGCCGCCAATTCCAACGCGAGCACTTGTGTTGTTTTCTTCAAATACAGTTTCATCGGGGTTTTGACCTTTTTCAGAAATCATATCCTTGATTGATGATCCAGGGGATGAGGAATTTGTTAAATTATCAATGCTGTCTTTCTTGCAACCGTTAATGGTAATAACGCTTATTGCAATTCCTGTTAAAATGAGGTGTGCTTTTTTCATGCTCTGTTGTTTTAGTTATTATGAATTATTTTCAACAAAGCTCGTTTGATGATATCACGGAAGTATCACGAAAGGATAATGTTTTTATTACAGGGAAAATGGTTATGCTGCAAGGGAGTCTAAAGCGCAATAGGAAAAGTGCTTTCAGGCTTTTACCTGGCACATAGTAAGACCAAAAATATGTTCCAAGAGGTATAGCTATCTACAATAAGCAGAGTAATGCCCAAAAATTGTCTTGTTTATAAAGGTTGTTCGGCAGCAGTTACTTTTTTTATGTGTTCGCCTTACTGTTTGTTCAAGGTATTCAGAAGCAGTGGGATTTGGAGTGCACAATCAATTTTTCAAGGGGATGCTAGCTGCAGTGTTAATTATTCTAAATAAAATTTACTGCTGCTGTCAGCAAACAATACAAAAATCATGAAAAGGAGATATAACAACAAAAATAGTTTTGTTTACTGAATTTTTAATTTACTCTTTATATCTTTAATAATTTCAGCATTATCATAAGGATATTGATATCCGGGTTCCGTTGTTGCTCCTCCAGTGAGAGGTTACCGGGGAGAATTTACAGTATTGCTTTTACCGAACGGCATTTTTTGTTTTCATTGTTTCCAGGAGCATGTGAATCCCATCTTTTGGTGCGGTGGCTGTAATGTTAAATCGCTTCTCAAACTTAGTGCTATCAAAAAAATAATCTTGTTCATTTTGGTAAAGCATTTCCGGAAATTCTTTCATAACCGGAATAAACAATCCGAGAATGTGAATCATCCATTTTGGAATGATTTGAATTTTAGGCTCTACTTTTAATTCGTTCGCTGTAAACTGAACCCATTGCTGAGTCGTTAATTTTTCTTTGGTTGTTGGAACATGCCATACTTGATTAAAAGCGTCAGCAGTGTTTCCAAGTAACGCAGTTGCTTTTGCTGCATCCGGTGTATAAGTATAAGTATGAATTTTGTTAATGTTGCCAAATACCTGTGCTTTTTTTCCTTTTAAAAGGTTTTCGGCAATCATCATGTTAAATGCGCTGCTTTTATTGTCGGGACCATAAAAATCAGCCGATCTGGCAATAAGCGCTGTAAGAGAACCCTTTTCTACTTCATCCATGATCATTTCATGGAGTTGCTGCCTAACAGCTCCTTTTTTGCTTGGCGCATGAATAGATGAATCCTCCGTCATGTGCGGGATGGCTGATTTGTCATACATGTATATATTATCAAAAAAGACAAGTTTTGCATGATGCGTTTTACAAGCATTAATTACTGCTTTCAAAAATTGCGGCCATACCTTTTGCCAAACACTTAATTTATATTCAAAACCAATAACAACATATACTACTTCACTACCCGCTATGGCTTTATCGATTTGCGTAAGGTCATTTAAATTAGCAGCGAAGAGTTGATCCGTTTCGTTTACTTTTTTTGGATTTCTGCTTACCAGTCGAATCTGATTAGTATATTTCTTTAATTCTTTGGCTAATGTGATGCCAATGGCTCCTCCTGATCCTAATATTGTTTGCATGTTGATGCTTTTATCTCTTTATTTATTATGATTGATAAGAACTCCTATTATTTGTTTTCGAACTGTAAGAATTTGCCGGAAAGCAATTGTTTGGAGGGTGATTTATTTATCCAGCCATTTTTTAAAATCACTGACCCGTTCACGACTAACAATACCGTCTTCGTCCTGCAAATCTTTGTAATTTATTTTCAACCTGCTGTTAAAATAGGTGCTCACCTTCTGAACGGTATTGATGTGAATAATTACTTTTCGATTGATTCGAAAAAATGTTTCAGGTGATACCAGCGATTCCAGATGATCTAAGGTGTAATCAACCATAAATCTTTTACCATTTATAGCATACAGCAACACTACTCCGTCTTCAGCAATAAAATGCGTAATATCATCAATCTTAATAGTAGTAATTGAATCGCCCATCTTAACCATAAACCTGTTTTTATATTGCTGGTTATTATTTTTATAGGCAATGGCCAAATCTTCTACTATACTGCTGTTATTGACTTTTTTTAATTTTTTGAATTTACCAAGCGCCCCCTTCAAATCTTCTAATCCAATTGGCTTTAGTAAATAATCAACACTGTTTAATTTGAAAGCTTTGATGGCGTATTCATCAAATGCTGTTGTAAAAACAATGGGAGTATCGACCTCAATTTTTGAAAAAATTTCAAAGCTCAATCCATCTGCTAAATGAATATCTACAAAAAGCAAATCTGCATCCATTCCTTTTGAAAATAATTCTACGCTTCTTTTAACCGAATCAACAACAGCAGCAATTTCAATGGCCGGATCAATTTTCTTTAACAGCGTTTCGAGGTGCTCAGCTGAAAGTTTTTCGTCTTCAATAATTATTACTTTCATTTTGGGCTTAATAAAGGGATTTTAACAGTGAATAAATTATCAGTCTGGACAACTTCCACTTCACGATCGGTATAAAACTGATACCGCCCTTTAATATTTTCAAAACCGGATTTTGTACTGTTCTCAGGATTACTTCTCAACTGAAGATTATTGGAAACAATCAGCTTGTCTTGTGCAGTAAAAACGGAAATTGTCAAAGGATTTTCTGATGACACCACATTGTGTTTGATTGCATTTTCAATGAGCATTTGCAGCGACATTGGTGGAATTAACAACTGTAATTTATCATTATCAACTTTGAAATCAAAGATGATGCTGGCATCAAATCTTATCTGCAGTAAATATGTATAAGACTTGATAAAAGCTAATTCGCTGTCTAATGTCACCAGTTCATCGCTTCTATTATCAAGCAGATAACGATAAACTTTTGATAACTGATTAATAAAATCAACGGCTTTATCCTGATCCTTATAAACGAGCGATGATAAGATGCTCATGTTGTTAAACAAGAAATGAGGATTGACCTGACTTTTTAAATTCTGCAATTGGGCAAGCGTACTTTCAGCTTTATATTTTTCCACTTCAACCAAAGAGTTTTTCCAATGATAAAAAAACTGTGAACTTATTTCAACAGACAGAATGATGAATGTTATTAGTACTCCGATTGCAATAGAGGAAGATACCAATGCGCCACGGTTAATGATTGGTGCACTACATATATAAGTATCAAACACAAGCATTGGGAGATAAATGGCAAATACGCTAAACACAAGACTAACCGGTAAATGGATGAAAATGCGTTTACGGGGTTTGATGAGCCAGGGATACCTTTCATTCATCAATGTATCTATCCTTAAATTTCCTTCCCAAACAATTATGGTAATAATTATTGAAATCAGAAAATCGTGAATTCTGCTATGATCATGTACCGGATATGGAACAACTGCATTTAGTAGAAGGGAGATTAATATCCCGACTAAAATCATATAAATAAATCTACGCTTGTTATTCCGCATGGTGTAAATCTAGTTAATATTCCTACTTCAAATAACCAGATACTAGTTAGAATTGCACCTTGTAAATAAAGTTAGGGAAGAATCCAATTTGATAAGCTGTGTTGATGCTATTGGTTACCGGATTATAGCGCTGAGCAAAAACATTTTCATTATTGGTTACGTTTTGAATGTCAAGGAATATGGATTGCGATAATTTTTTCTTCTTACTATTTATAGTAATTCCTGTTTTGATATCCAAACGGAAGAAATCAGGATTGCGCTCTGTAAATGCATAGGCATCGCCTTTTAACACTTGCTCATCTGCGATTTGCGATGCCTCAAGATCAACCGGTGTATAATACCTTCCACCAGCTTGTGTCAATTTCATATCAACCGTAAATGAATTTCGATTCTCTTTACCAATTTTAATTTCTTTTCCTAATAAAACGTTGTAAACATATTTACCATTAAAGGCTGTATTGCGTTCTACATTATCAGAACCCTTGTATTTGGAATCATACAATGATCCTGTTATCAACCCATAATATCCTTTACTAAAAAACTTTTCGATAGTTAATTCCAATCCGTAATTAGCACCCGTTCCGTCATTCATTAATTGTCCTTGTTCATTTGGATTGAAACTGGCCCCGGAGTTGAGCATTGAAAAACTACCGGGCATTGTTGTTACCGGCACGTCTGAGAGCAACTGGTAATAAGTTTCAACTTTAACCCTCCAATCACGGGCTGGTAAGAAATCATAACCCAACACAAAATGCTGACTCATGGTAAAATCTAAATTCTGATTGGTTTGATCATAGCTGCCATCAGGCTTTTGGTCACGATAAAAATAGACATCCGTTGGCTGCATCTGGCTGTGCATACCATACCCAATACTCAGTGTATTTTTCTCATTCACCTCATATTTAAAACCAATTCTGGGTTCAATGGAAAGCGAATTGTTTAAGGTTAAAAGTTGGCTGTGCAAACCGACATTCAATGATAGCTTGTCATTAAAACTGTACTTGGCATGGGCATAACCTTGTATTAAAGTGGTGTAATCATTGTAATCCCAAATTTGATTCCAGGTTAAATTATTTTGCAACTCGCGATAAAATAAATTAAGGTTAATTAATTCTGCAATAGCACCCACTTTTACAAATAGTTTTGAATTTATCTTTGAATTGAATGATGTGTTTACAGAATAGCGTATTTGTGTTGCTTTGTTTTCAAGCGTTCGTACAGCTGCTTGCTCTGTTGACGATATGGTATCAGAATTGAAATCAGACGCTGCATACGTTCCACCTATCACTGTATTAAAATAAGAATTCTCGCCAACCCTGATAAAATGTTTCAATCCAATTAAAGCGATGTCACTGGTGAAATAACTGTCTTTTGATGGGTCGGCAAACAAATCAGTACTGTCAATGTCATTATGTAAAAACTCAATTTTACTTTTTCCACCCATACCAAATAATGTAAACCGGCCGGCCTTTGTATTACCTCCATTTATTTTGAAGGAGAGGTCCTGATAAAAAGGTGTAGCCGTTGTTCCTATGGGAATACCGAGTGTTTGCGCAAATCCGGTAAATGAATAGCGATATGCTACCAGGTAGGAAGAACCTTTTTCTTTGTTGATAGGCCCTTCTGTCATCGCCTCAAGCCCTGTAAGTGCACCGAATTGCAAAGTGTGTTCAGCCTTTTCTGCATTCCCATTTCTGAAACCCAAATCAAATACACCGGCATTGGCATTGCCGTATTCGGAGGGGAATGCTGAAGTAAAGAAATCGGAATTTCTAACCATGTTTGTGTTGATGGCACTTACTGGCCCACCTGTAGTTCCAACCGTAGCAAAATGATTTGGATTTGGAATGTTTAATCCTTCAATGCGCCACAACACTCCCGTGGGAGAATTTCCTCTGATCACAATATCATTTCGTGAATCATCAGGGGTGCTCACGCCTGCAAAATTTGAAGCAAGGCGTGATACATCTGAACGACCACCGGCATAACGATTTACTTCCTCTACTGAGAAAGAGCGACCGCTTACACTGGTCATCTCATTATTCGTTTCATTCTTTTTAGTGCCTGATATAACAACCATGTCTAAAGCATTTACATTTTCTTCCAGGCTCAGTTCAAGTGCAACTTCCTTTCCGGAAGTGACTACCACATTTGGAATTACTATTTCTTTATATCCGATGTAGGTTACTTTTAAATCATAACGGCCCGGATTTACATTCGTAAGTTTGAATTGCCCATCCATATCTGTAGCAGTTCCTTTAACGGGCTCTGAACCTAAAATAATTACAGTTACGCCGGGTAAGGTGGCCAGCGACTGTTTATCAATGATGGTTCCTTTAATTGTTTGGGTTTGAATTTGCGCTTTAACAACTCCTGTGAAAGCGGTTAGCACGGTCAATAATGCGGTAAAATAATATTTTTTCATAGCGTTTTTAATTATGGTGCAATAGTACCTTCAATTAAAAGCGTCGAAAAGACAAAAACCGTTGAACTGTTGAATTAAAGGGTTGAACTGTTG
>JANOXC010000020.1:0-26809 GCA_031418215.1 Bacteroidota bacterium | reverse complement strand
TTTAAGTAATATACGCCCCCCTGCTGCCCGTGCAATAATTCATCATGATCATATTTAAATCCACATTTTTCAAGCACATTAATGGAAGCATGGTTCTCTTTTGCCGCCCTTCCTATTAACCGGGCAATATTTTTACTCCAGGCAAAATTGATACAGGCAAGTGATGCTTCAGTAGCATAACCTTTTTTCCATGCTGATCGCTTCAACCGGTAACCAAGATCAATTTCAGCAATGTCCGTAAGATATTTTAATCCGCACCATCCGAGAAATTGCTGATCAGATTTTTGTATTACTACCCATCTGCCATACCCATATTTAATGTATTGCTGTTGAATATTGTTTTGAATCAAATCTTTTGCTTCCTGTAAGCTATTAAAGGCATGATCACCGGTAAACTTTACTACCTCAAAATCCTGATTTAATTCAAACACAGAAGGTGCATCATCTAATGTGTGTTCTCTAAGGATTAGTCTTGGTGTTTCAATGATCATGTTCATTCTAATTATTTCTTCGAAATACCTTTCTATAAAACACCTTGTAGTAATACCATGCAATGCACAAGAGACCCAGCACAAAAAATATAGTTGACTCCTTTCGAAAACTGTCATTGAAAAAAAACTCACCGATCATCCAAATGGAGTTGGCACTAATCCAAAAACATACTGCAAGGTTGTGCAATAACTCAGCATAATCAGTTCGTGAAAGCCAGGTGATGTAAATAGCAAATCCAATTGTCGGCACAATCATTACTACACCCATTTTCTCTGATAAAGTCACCCAGCAAAGGTCCTTAACCAACCAAAGCAGGATATGAAAATTTTCAAATTTTCGAATATTCATGTTTTTAAATGTTTACTGTTTCACAAAGATAAAATTTGATAACATCTGTAACTAACCTATCGCAAGAACGTCCTATTCCAAATGTAAAAACCTAAATCTATGAAAATAGTACTCCTTGCCGGGTTGATCGCTGCATCAATCGCCAACTTAGCATTCGCCAATCCAGAACATATAAAAGGTAATGGCAACATTTCCCGTCAAACTAAAAATATAACACCCTTCAATAAAATTGCCACCGGGGGCTCCTTAGACATTGAGATTAGCCAGGGCAACCGGGAAGAAGTAACCATTGAAACAGACGAAAACCTTCAACAATACATCATAGCTGAAGTGAAAAATAACACCCTTAATATTCATGTTAAAGACAACATAAACATTTCATCAACTAAACTTAAGGTTAAAATCAATTGCATAAAGCTAGAATCGATCAGTGCAGGTGGATCAGGAGATATTGAAACAAGCAATCAGCTGAAAAATGATGAATTAACTATATCACAAGGTGGTTCCGGTGATTTCAAATTAAACCTGGAAGTTGGAAAATTAAAAATCAGTAAGGCAGGATCAGGCGATTTCAAAATCGAAGGAAAAGCCGATCAATTCCAATTAAGCTCTGCTGGTTCGGGCGATGTTCATGCACAACAGCTTGCAGTAAAAAATGCAGAAATTTCTATGGTAGGATCAAGTGATATCTGGTTAGCGAAAGGCACCAAAGTAAAAGTCAGTAACGTTGGTTCCGGTGATGTACATTATGAATAATGAACAAAACTTATATCTATAAAATTACTTTGAAATAACTCCTGCAATCCGAATAAGATCGCGATTAAAAGCAGGAGATTTGCTGATTGATTCATGAAAAGGCGTTAACACAATTTCACCATTCATTAGACCTGCCATCTTTAGTGACGCTCCCTCAATTAGTGCATCAACTGCCTTAACACCTAACCTGGCAGCCAAAACCCGGTCAAAACAAGAAGGGCTTCCTCCTCTCTGAACATGTCCCAACACGGATATGCGTATATCATAAAAGTCGAATCGTTCTTTTACTTTTTTCGCAATTTCAACGGTACTGCCTAATTCCTCCCCTTCCGCAACGATAACAATACTACTTTGTTTGCCCTTTTGTTTTGCTTCTTGAAGACTTTCAACAAGTTTATCGATACTATCAGGCTCCTCAGGCAACAATACGGCTTCTGCACCACAGGCAAGTGCACTGTATAAAGCAATCCAACCCGATTTCCGACCCATTACTTCAATAAAAAACAAACGATGGTGTGAATCTGCTGTATCACGTATTTTATCAACGGCATCGATCACAGTATTCACGGCAGTATCAAATCCCAATGTAAATTCTGTACCGTAAGTATCGTTATCAATAGTTCCCGGAATACCTATAATGGAAATGTCTTTATATATATTGCTAAACTCTATCGCTCCTCTGAATGTGCCATCACCCCCAATTGCAACCAAGCCATCCACTTCATGTTTTTTCAAATTCTCCCAGGCTTTTTTCATTCCCTCCTTCGTCATAAATTCCTGGCAACGGGCAGTACGTAAGATGGTTCCCCCCCGATGAACAATGTTACTTACAGATCGGGAGGTGAGTGCAATGAATTCATTGTCAATCATACCCTGATAACCCCGAATAATTCCGGTTACCTTAACATTTTTATTTAATGCTGCTCTCACAGCAGCTCTTATACAGGCATTCATCCCGGGAGAATCACCCCCGCTGCAAAAAATTCCGATTTTTTTTATTGTGTTCATAAATTGAATATTCGGTATTTAAACTGGCTCTGGTATTTGCGCTAAGTTCGTGAATAAATTAATGTTGAAATGACAGAATTAACAAATCCCTGGAAAACACTTTCTTCAGAAATAAAATATGATAACCAATGGATTCGGGTCATAGAAGATCAGGTGATTAATCCTGCCGGCAACAAAGGAATTTACGGTGTAGTTCATTTTAAAAATAAAGCAATTGCTGTGATTCCGCTAGATGAAGATAACAACACGTGGATTGTAGGTCAATATCGATATACATTAAATACTTACGAATGGGAAGTGCCGGAAGGCGGATGTCCCGAAGGAGAAGATCCTATTGAAGGCGCCAGGCGTGAATTGGCGGAAGAAACAGGATTGCTGGCAAACAAATTGGAATTGATTATGACTATGGAACTTTCCAATTCTGTTTCTGATGAAATAAGTTATACGTATTTGGCAAGAGGCTTAACATTTATTGGAAGTTCTCCGGAAGAAACGGAGGCACTACAGGTAAAAAAACTACCTTTTGAGGAATTATTTCAAATGGCAATGCGTGGTGAAATAAAAGACGCTTTATCTGTTGCCAGTATTTTTAAAGTGAAACACTTGTTAAGTGCTAAATATTAAAAAAAATCTAAATAAATTTTCTAATCAAAGGCGGCCTAATCCTAAGAAGAAATCATCACCTGGCACCTTGTTTAAAACGTGCAATAGCATTCCTTGTAAAATCAGACAAAACTAACTTTCCACTCATTACAGCTCTTTCGGCCAAAAGTTTATCCCAGTGACTGGCATTCTCCCACATAATATTTTTAAGCATCATCATGGCTTCCGGATTTGAACGAGCTAATTGTGTTGCGAGTTCATTAATGCCTGCATCCATTTCTTCAATCGAATTATATATATGTGCAAACATTCCTCTTTCCTTTGCCCAATGAGCCGAATGCCATTGGGAAGCATTAATGGTCAACTGAGTAAATGCCGATGTCCCAATTTTTCTTTCAACAGCCGGGCCTACTACAAAAGGGCCAATGCCTACAGCCAATTCGCTTAATTTTACTGAAGCGGTGTCAGTAGCCAATGTATAATCGCCGGCACAGGCAATACCAACTCCGCCACCAACAGCTTTGCCTTGAACACGTACCAAAACAAACTTTGGTGCTTTTCGAATGGCATTTATTACTCCGGCGAATCCTGAAAAAAATCTTGTTCCCTCGTCCATATTAGAAATGGAAGCCAATTCATCGAATGATGCACCCGCACAAAAGGTCTTATCTCCTTCACTTTTGATAATGATAACTTTTGCTTCAGGATTCTCACCGGCTAACGTTATTTCAGAAGCCAATGATCGAAGTAATGTGCCAGGTAATGAATTGCTTTGTGGATGGGAAAAACAGATTGAAGCAATGCCTGCTTTAATCTCTGTGTTTACTTTTCCTATATTGGCCATCATTTATTATTGCTAAAAATTCAATTAGAAATTAAATATCTTATTGTTCAATCTACTTTATATATATTATTTATCGAATCATAAATAATTTTACTCCTGTTTTAGTTTTTTTACCATTGTTAAAATAGTTGCAATAGCAACTGTTTCTCCGGTTTCATCATATACATCAACCAGAAATTTAACTATACCTTTTGCAATATCCTCCGGTGCTTTCTTCTCTGTATCTGTTTTTTCCTTTACAGTAAGTCTTACTCCAATAGTCATTCCCGGATAGACAGGTTTTGTGAATCTGCATTCTTCAAGTCCGTAATTCAACAAGACCGGTCCTTTTTTTGCATCCACAAACAAACCTGCAGCTTTGCTTAAAATATAATATCCATGCGCCACCCTTCCTGTAAAAATTGTACCATCAAGGGCAGTAGCATCCATGTGAGCATAAAAATTGTCGCCGCTTACATTAGCAAAATTGTGTATGTCAGTTTCACTTACAGTATGCTTAGCTGTAATTACTGTTTCCCCAATTTCCAATTCTTCAAAGTGCTTACGAAAAACATGTACATCCTTTTCAATATACTTTGATCCGTACTGGTAAGCGTTGGTTACATTCGTGATGGTTGTTGGAGAGCCTTGAATTGCTGTACGCTGTAAATAATGAAAAACGCCTCGCTTACCTCCCATCTCTTCACCACCGCCGGCCCTACCTGGACCACCATGTACCAACAAGGGCATTGGTGATCCATGCCCTGTACTTTCTTTCACACAATCACTATTCAATATTAAAATTCTTCCATGCATGCTGGCAGCTCCCAATATATATTCCTTTGCCAGCTTATCATCAGCTGTTACCATCGAACTTACCAATGAACCCTTTCCAAGTCGAGCCAAAGTTATCGCATCATCGATTGATTTATACGGAAGAATGGTAGCAACTGGGCCAAACGCTTCAATATTGTGACAATCCATGTTGACGAAAGGATTTTTATTTAGGAAAACAACAGGCGCCAAAAAAGCTCCTTTTTCCATATCACCACCTTTCAATTTTAAGGACGATGCTCCATCATAAATAATTTCCTGAGATTTTGCCAATTGCGCAATTTTCTCCTGTACTTCCTTCAATTGTGATCTCCCGGCAAGAGCACCCATGCGAACTCCTTCTTGTCTGGGATCACCAATAATAGTTTGTTGCAATCGTTTTCCCAATGCAATGTGTACGTCTTCAACCAAATTTTCAGGAACAATCATTCTTCTGACAGCAGTGCACTTTTGACCGGCTTTTGTCACAATTTCCCGGTGCACTTCTTTTATATATATGTCAAATTCAATTGTGCCTGGTTTAACATCACTACCCAAAATACAACAATTCAAAGAATCAGCCTCCAGGTTAAATGGAACAGCTTCTTCTATTAGTTTAGGATGGCTCTTTAACATTTTACCGGTTGATGCACTTCCTGTAAAGGTTACAACATCCTGATTTCTTACTTCATCAAGTAATCCTTTTGCGCTTCCGCAAATTAATTGCAATGCCCCTTCAGGAATAATACCCGAATTAACTATTTCCTTAAAAACTGCTTCTGTTAAAAAACTCGTAAGCGTTGCAGGCTTAACAATAGCAGGCATGCCAGCAAATAAATTAACAGCAATTTTTTCAAGCATTCCCCAAACAGGGAAATTAAATGCATTAATATGTATAGCTACACCTTCCTTCGGCACGCATATATGATGACCAATAAATGAACCCTCTTTAGAAAGTTTAACCGCATCTCCTTCAAGACAAAACCGCTCATCGGGAAACTGGCGCCTTAAACTTGCGTAAGTAAAAAGGTTCCCAAATCCACCTTCAATATCAACCCAACTATCTGCACGTGTTGCTCCGGTTGCCCAACTCAAATCATAAAATTTTTCCTTTCGCTCCCCTAAATACAGGGCCAAAGCTTTTAACATCCTTCCCCTTTCATGAAATGTCATTTTCCTTAAAGCCGGGCTACCCTTCTCCCTTGCATAGTTAGTCATTGCAGCAAAATCAACACCTGCACTTGAAACATCGGCAACAGCCTCTCCATTGATGGCATTAAGCAACACCTCACCCTTTCCATTTCCGGAAATCCATTTACCACAGGAATAACTCTCTAAATGATACATATTAAATTAATTTTATTCTTGCAAATGTAAGTGATGGCAAGTAATTTTAGTCAGCAAAATCGAATGAAAAATGAATGACTTTCAATTAAAAATTCACATTTCTTCCACTTTTTCTCACAAACATTAAAATACCCAGGCCTAACAGCAATCAGAACTAAAAAAAGGACTAATTCATTTGAGAATACCCCGATGACTTAATGCCTTCTGAAACTTTCGTGCATTTGACAAATGTTCAGGATAGGTTCTGGCAAATGAATGAAATCCCGAAAAATCTTCTTTTGCGCAAAAATACATGTAGTCATGTGAGGTATAATTAAGTACAGCATCAATTGAGGAAATAGAAGGTATGCAAATAGGACCCGGTGGCAAACCGTAATTAAGATAAGTATTATAGGGTGAGTTAATCAACTTATATTCATTTAAAACTCTTCTAACGGTAAAATCCCCCAAGGCAAAAACCAAAGTGGGATCTGCTTCCAGCTTCCAGTCTTTCTTAAACCTATTGATGTAAACCCCGGCTATCAGGACTTTCTCCAGGTCTTGCTGCGTCTCTTGTTGCACGATGGATGCGATCACCGAAACCTGCTCGATGGTTAATCCGATTGCTTCGGCTTTGGCTGTTCTTGATTGATTCCAAAAAGTCTTGTATTCTTTGTACATCCTTTCATAAAATTTGAGCGCTGTTGAATTCCAATAAAACTCATAAGTGTTTGGGATAATAATTGAAATGCCGTTGTACAAATTAAAACCATTTCTTTTTAACAATTGCTCATCTTTAAAAACAGCAACTATAGAAGCCGAATCAGCTTCAAGTAATTTAGAGACTCGTCCAGCCAGTTGTTCAACTGTTCGAATATTATTAAAAGTAACTTTTACAGGCCTCTGCCTCCCTGATCTTAATAAACTAACCAACTCGTGGTTATTCATCCCGTTGGTCACGAGGTACCTTCCGGCTTTTATATTACTATCATACTTCATTCGCCTGGACGTCCATTCAAATGATTCAATGTCTATTAACAAGTCTTGTTTTAATAGACTACTTAGCACATCAGAAAAACCCGCTCCGGTCGGTATATATATATACAATTCAGCATTCGATGGTTTGACATTTGGAACAAAAACCCTGGAATAGACAAAATAACCAACAATCATCAACATACTAAAAAACAAAAAAAGCATGACATACACACTATTCCTGGTAATCCCTAATTTTCCTTTTTTCATTACATTATCAGCTGGATGAAATTTGCTTAAGCGCTAGGTTTGCTTTGGAATTTAATGGATTTATTCTCAAAACTTTTATCAAGACAATTTTAGCTTCAGCATTTTTTCGTTGTATTAACAAAATGGCTGCTTTATTCATGAGCGCTGCTTCATAATCGGGATCAAGCGATAATGCAGCTTCATTCAACTCATTTGCACGTGAAATATTATTTAATTTACTAAGGTAAATAAAACCCAGGTTGCAATAGGAAGGCGCAAAATCTGGTTGCATTTTAATGATCGTCTCAAAAATTGATTTTGCTTCTTCTGTTCGCCCCGCCATTGCCAAATGCTCAGCATACTCATTTCCAAACTTTGGATCTGAGGGTGCTAATTTATATGATTGCTTGTAAAATAATATTGCCTTGTTTAAATCACCGATATTATAACAGGATTCGGCAATTCGATAACAGGTCCAGGCATCTTCATTATCAAAGGTCTGCTTATCAAGTTTCGTAAGTATGTCTTTGCATTGATTTATATAGCCATTCACTTTTAAATACTCCTTTTTTAGAAAATAAACATTCACTAATAACCTGATGTTTTCATTAATTTCTGAATTGGTGTTTTTATTTATATATAATAATGCAGAGTCGAGCAATGAAATATCGTAATTAAATTTTTCATAGTAATTGATATAAGCTTTGGCAATCGCCCTATTTCCCGGATCTGGATTATTAATAGCTACAATGCCAACAAAGGTTTTAATTTGCTTTCTTTCTGCTTCAGAAACCGGAATCATTATTCGATGATCATGCACCTTTACATGCGGTATATCAACTGTTTTGTTTTCCGGCATATGGCAAATCACACAGTTAAAATTATTTTTTGAAAGTATACTTACTTTTTCGCTGCATTCGCTTTCCTTTTTATCATTATGACAACCTTTACAAGCATTGTTGAATGACTCCTTTGGTATTTCAAGTCTACTGACGTGTGGATTATGACAAGTGATGCAAGTAAGTGCGTCTTTATAAGGCCTGAGAGACAAATTTAATTGCTCATTAGCACTGATTCTCGAAACGGTATTAATAAAACATTTGCTCTGCTTCAATCGCTCAGCATGTGAAGCCATAATGTGCTCCTCCTTTCTTCCACTATAAACAGGCATAAACACGTCCATGACTTCAGATAATCTCATTCCAGGCTTAAAATCGTAAAATGATTTGCCTTCTCTCAAAACGGCATTTCCCTGAATATGACAACGCTGGCAAACATCCAATTGAAGATCTATCGGGAGTTTGGAAGGATTCACAATTGAATAATCAATTTCTGTGGTAATATCAACGATTTTACCTGATTGCTTATCAGCCACATGTTGACTTCCGGGACCATGGCAACGCTCACAGTCTATACCATTTGGAACCGCAGTATATTTATTTTCCGAACCGGGAACAATTTGTGGATATGCGTCATGGCAGCTCAAACATTCAAGACCAATGATTCGACTAAACCTTGAATTATTTCCATTTTCAAAACCGGGAGGAAGATCCCAAGTACCACGCTGCGTATAAAATGTCAATGGTGCCTGATAGAGGTATCCATTTACATTATATATATGTGAATTCGTATGCTGTCCGGAGCCAATAATATAACTTACCGTTTCAATTCGCTGATAAACAGTATCGTTACCACTCAACCGGTACTCTAAAATATGCAGGCTATCGTCTTTCCATAAAGGCTGATAATAAAAATCATTATCCTTATCATAAACCAGTGCATGTTTATCAAACGTTGCAGCACTTTTTTCCCTGCTTGCATGATCTATTGATAAACCCATTCCTGTTCTTAAAAATGTATCATAAATATTTTGATGGCACTTCTTGCATTGACCCATACCAACATAATTCGTCTTTGAGTCAAGACCGGAATATTCCCGAATAGAAGATTTAACATCAGCTGAATTCTTACATTGTAATTCCAAAAAAAATAAAAAAAGTGACAGAATTAATATGGCAACGTGGATTAACTTATTTCTCATTAAAACACAGGCTTTGCTCTTAACAACTGCATCATCGTTACATCACGCCACTTTCCATCAAACACGATCCATTCTTTCAATTCACCACATTTAGTAAAACCTACCTTTTCAAATAACTGCAGGCTTATTATGTTATCATTATCAATATGACAATATAACTGATGAAGATTTAAAATATCAAAAGAATATTTACAAAGCAATTTTAATGCTTCTGTTGCAAAGCCCTTACTTCTCTCATTTTTATCCCCTATTAAAATACCAACTCCAGCTCTTCGTTGCTGCGGTTCAAAATCAAATAAATCCACGTAACCAATAGTCTGCCCACGATGCGATTCTTTTATGAGTTCAATGGCCAATCGTAATTGACGCGATGTATAAATATCCTGAACAGCATTCTTATAAAACTGATCTAACGTATATCTTGAATACGGAACAAGTGTACCGCTAACTGGCCATATCTCCGTATCATTCTCATAAATCATCATAAGATCTACATCCTGTGGCTCCATTGCTCTTAGTATAACCGTTGTTCCTCTAATCATAAGTTTATCTCTCCTTCAAAAACGCAAACTGCAGGTCCAGTTAAATAAATAGCTGAGTATCCGTTTCCATTCTTAACGAATTCTACATCCAACATGCCCCCCGGAGTGCTAACCCGAATTCTATTATTATTTGCTACCTTATTTGTTGCAGCTGCTGCCAAAACAGCTGCGGTCACACCTGTACCACAGGATAAAGTCTCATCTTCTACTCCCCGCTCATAGGTTCTAACATACAATTCATCATTTCTGATTTCTACAAAGTTGACATTGGTACCTAATTTATTAAACCTTTCATTATAGCGGATCTTTCGACCTTCAGCTACTACATCAATTTCATCGGCATTTAGAACGAACTTTACATAATGAGGTGATCCGGTATTTAAAAAAACAAAATCATCAGCAATTTCAATTGATTCAACAGCCCGCATAAGTAAAGAAATTTGTCCGGGTGTTTCAGCATTTACTGAAGCCTTATGCAATCCATCAACAGCCTCGAATGATGTTTCTCTTTTAATATACTGTTGCTGAAACGCATAATGCACAATGCAACGGCCTCCATTTCCGCACATGGAACCTTCCTGCCCGTCAGCATTATAGTACAGCATTTTAAAATCTGAATTCTCAGAGCCTTCCAAAAAAATAACGCCGTCTCCACCTATTCCAAACCTTCTGTCACAAATCAAATTTATTTGTGCTGATGTAAGATTCGCAGCATATTTTTTTCGATCGAAAATGATAAAATCATTACCTGTTCCCTGGTATTTACTGAAATTGTATTTCATAAGTTAAAATGTTCAGTAAAAATATGAAAAAGACTGACATTGATCGGCGATTATTTTGAAGCTGAATATTTTTCTTCGTCTACTAGCAATGCATACCGCTTATTTGCGTTTATTAGATTGATGCCGGACATTAAAATTGGACAACTTGTTATCGAAGAGTTAACAACCTGTTAAATTCAGTTACCATTCATTTTTCGGCTTTAATTTTGACAAAAAAAGTAAACATATAATATATAGAAACATAAAAAAATACTTTAAAAAACCATGAGAACGATAAGGAAAAATGCAATGATGGTGATGTTAGCCTTGCTAAGCAGTGTTGGTGGTGCCGCGTTTTACAAGCATGTGTTTGAAGAAAAACAATCTGCCTTAGCATTTAGCAATCCCAGACCTGTAAGTCTTGTAAACTACACCCCGACTCCCGGCAGCCCAGTTGACTTCACCCCTGCTGCTGAAAGTACGGTTAAATCTGTTGTGCATGTAAAAACTACTTATGCCAGCCGGTCTAATGCAAATCAAAACCCTTTTTTTGATCCTTACAGTGGATTTTTCTTTGGTCAACCTCAACCAATGCCTAAACAAGAGTCATCAGGATCTGGCGTAATCATTTCTGATGATGGGTTTATTGTAACCAATAATCACGTTGTAGAAGGTGGCGATGAGGTGGAAATTACCATGGACGATAAACGTAATTTTAAGGCGAAGGTAATTGGTACTGACCCTTCTACAGATCTTGCTTTGTTGAAAGTGGAAACGAAAGGATTGCCCTTCGCATCCTATGGTAATTCAGATAATGTAAAAGTGGGGGAATGGGTTTTGGCTGTTGGCAACCCATTCAATCTGACGTCAACTGTAACAGCGGGAATAGTAAGTGCCAAAGCACGCAATATTCATATTCTCGATAACCCCAACATACCTTCAATAGAATCATTTATCCAGACAGATGCTGCCGTTAACCCAGGAAACAGCGGAGGCGCATTGGTCAACACCAATGGCGAATTGATTGGAATCAATTCAGCAATAGCTTCAAATACGGGATCTTATGCGGGCTATTCATTTGCAATACCCGTAAATATTGTAAAGAAGGTCGTTAATGACTTATTGGAATACGGTGAAGTCCAAAGAGGATTTATTGGTATTAGTATCAGAGATATTGATGCATCATTTGCCAAAGAAAAAGATATAACCACTTTAGAGGGGGTGTATATTAACGGACTAACAAAAGGCGGTGCAGCCTCTGAAGCAGGATTAAAAGAAGGAGATATAATTACCAAGATTAATGGTGTGCCTGTTAAAACAACTCCAGAATTACAAGAATTAGTAGGCCGCTTTCACCCAGGTGACAAAATTCTTGTAACCGGTATTCGAAATAATTCAGAAAAGAATTTCAATGTAATCCTTCGAAATAAAAATGGGAATACAGAGGTAATAAAAAACGAAACTGAAGTAGTCAATTCACTCGGTGCCGTTTTAGAACCAGCTAATAAAGACGATTTGAAAAAATTAGGAATCAATAATGGAGTTAAAATAAAGGATTTGAACTCAGGTAAATTAAAGAGTGCAGGACTTAAGGAAGGATTTGTAATTACTGGTATTGATAATAAACCTGTAGAAACTGTAAATGACGTTAGCAACTATCTACAAAATAAAAAAGGTGGCGTGCTTATTGAGGGTGTATATCCCAATGGAATGCGTGCTTATTACGGATTCGGAATGTAAATATTAAATTAAGATAGTGTTTTTATAGGTTGGTTGGTTAAGAGGGTAGCGAAAGCACCCTCTTTTTTTTGTCTGCCCATCTTATTTTTTATGATCTCCCATCAACATAATTCGACCTTTCCTCCATACAGAACAGATTTCAACCCTAATTATTTACCAGTTTTTAGAAAAATCCTGCAAAAAATAAAAGCCCGATTATTTTGATTTGCTTGTTTCAATCACTTAAATTTGTACTACACACTACAATTACGCTTGCTAGCAAAACCCAATTTTCTTAAGCTTTATATATAAAACGAAGCCCAATGAGACAATTGAAGATTGCCAAAAGTATTACCAATCGGGAAAACGCTTCTCTTGAAAAATATCTTTCAGAAATCGGAAGATTGGATATGGTAACTGCTGAGGAAGAAGTTCGTTTGGCCAGGTTAATCAGGGAAGGTGATCAAAACGCCTTGGATCGGTTAACCAAAGCAAACTTGCGTTTTGTTGTTTCTGTTTCCAAACAATATCAAAACCAAGGTTTGAGTCTCCCTGACCTGATCAATGAAGGCAATCTAGGTTTAATTAAAGCAGCAAGGCGTTTTGACGAAACACGCGGTTTTAAATTTATCTCCTATGCGGTATGGTGGATTCGTCAAAGTATTTTACAAGCTGTTGCCGAACAATCGCGGATTGTACGTCTACCTTTAAATCAGATAGGTTCATTGGGCCGAATTCACAAAGCATTTAATAAACTTGAACAGGAATTTGAACGGGAGCCCTCACAGGAGGAAATTGCAGCTATCGTTGAAATGCCCATTGATAAAATTGCAGATGCATTGCGCATTTCCAGTAAGCATGTTAGTATGGATGCTCCTTTTGTTCAAGGTGAAGAAAATACACTCTACGATGTAATTGAAAACGCCGAATCACCACGGGCTGATAATCACCTGATGAACGAATCCTTGAAGCAGGAAATTGAGCGCTCCTTGAGCACACTTTCAGAAAGGGAGCGTGAAGTAGTAAGGCTATTTTTCGGAATCGGAACAATTAACCAATCACTGACACTGGAAGAAATAGGGGAAAAATTTGACCTTACCAGAGAACGGGTTCGACAGATTAAGGAGAAGGCCATCCGTAGATTGCGGCATAAACAGCGGAGTAAATTACTAAAGGTATACCTTTGTCAATAATGTTTTTTGTTCGTAATAATTACAATACGCTTTAAATGTTTTCAGCTTACTTTTTGCAAGCAGCCTAATTTGACTACTTTGATACATTACTTTTGCAATATTGATTTTACTATATATATTATTAACAGCATCAATATATATAGCAATTAACAAGTAGTTAATACGTGTTTTTTCTTATTCTTTCCTTATTTCAACTGCTAAAACAGTTTAATAATCCCTTTTTCATCTTCAATTGAACTAATTTAGCATGCTAACCTAACATCAATGGAAATGCTAAATATAAAATCCTGGGCCGAAGGTGATCGTCCTCGTGAAAAACTATTATTGAATGGTCGGCACACTTTAAGTGATGCTGAATTAATAGCCATTCTAATTCGTACCGGAATAAAAAATCATTCCGCGGTTGAACTTGCTAAACAAATTTTACATCAATGTAATAATAATTTAAGTGAATTATCACGGCTAAATACCAAAGAATTGGCCCGGTTTAAAGGAATGGGAACAGTAAAAGCAATATCTATTATTGCTGCACTTGAATTGGGAAGAAGACGGCGAGAAGAAGAAGCCTTAAAAAAAGAAATAATCTCGTCAAGCAGCGATATTGTTGAATTGATTCAACCACAACTTTCTGACCTCATTCATGAAGAATTCTGGCTTATCCTATTAAATAGAGCTAATCATATCATTACAAAAACATGCATCAGCAAAGGGGGAATAAGTGGGACCGTTGTTGACCCAAGACTTGTTTTTAAAGCTGCCATTGAGCACAATGCTTCGGGTATTATACTCTGCCATAATCATCCAAGTGGCAATTCAAAGCCCAGCAATGAGGACATACAATTGACAAAAAAGCTTCGAGAAGCAGGGAAAAACCTGGATATCAATGTTCTTGATCATATTATAATTGCTGGCACTTCTTTTTATAGTTTTGCCGATGAAGGGATAATTTAGTGCATTCACGGCCTTATTTAATTAAATCCAGAGATTGAGATAATTTAAATGTTCATTGGGAGTTTTACTAATATTGTTGGATTCCGAAGAATAGAAATTAAACACAAATGTTGCCATCAGGAAATACTTTATTAATCTACACTGAAAAGCCGGCACCCAGACTTATATATATATTAAAGCTTTTTATCGGGAGTTTGGTCGGCACTAAATTTCTACTAACACATAAAGAAGAAGAATTTGCACGCTATGAAGGCCCTAAACTCAGCTATAGTGATACCCCCTTCAATGACGAACTTTTTATTTTTGCATCCAGGATACTATTTGAAAAAGGAATAGAAGATCAACAGATCAATGTTTTTGAGTGGCAAGGAGTACCGGTATTTTTTGGTACCCACCCTAAATATGAGATCCCATTTGATCCTTTTGCAGCTAGTTTTTACTTGGTGAGCCGATATGAAGAATACCTGCCTCACATCAAAGACAAACATTTACGCTTTAGTCCTACCCAGAGCCTTGCATATCAAAGAGGTTTTCTTGATAAGCCTTTAGTTAACATTTGGGCATTGAAAATTCAAAAATTATTAAAAGATCGTTACCCATTAATTGAATTTAAAACACAACAATATAAGTTCATTTCAACAATAGACGTTGACAGCGCCTTTGCTTATAAAGAAAAAGGGCTGATGCGTCAGGTTGGAGCTTTTGCCTTGAATTTATTTGATTTGAATTTTAAAAAAATAGCCGAAAGATTCAGGGTCTTACTTGGTTTTGAAAAAGACCCTTATGACACTTATGATTATCTGTTGCAGTTAAAGAAAAAATTCAACCTTCGTCAAATTTATTTTTTTCTCGTGGGAAACTATGGCGAATACGATAAAAACGTTTCGATTGAAAGTAGCAACAAGTTCCAGTCGCTTATAAAATCAATTGCCGATTATGCTGACGTAGCGGTTCACCCCTCCTATTCATCAAATGACGACCCTTCACAGCTGCGAAAAGAAATACGCCGATTAAATAAGGTACTTAAACGTGAAGTAATAAAAAGCCGTCAACATTATCTGAAAGTAATTTTCCCAACAACCTATCGCAACCTGATTGAAAATGATATTAAAGAAGATTTTAGCATGGGCTATGCTTCAGAAATCGGATTCAGGGCCAGCATTTGCCGCCCTTTTATTTTTTATGACCTGGATCTTGATACAGAAACAAAACTTTTACTCACCCCATTTATGTTGATGGATAATACACTTAAAGATTACATGCAGCTTGATCCGGATGAAGCAGTTAAACGAGCCATTCATTTGATCAATGAAGTGAGAAACGTGAATGGTACTTTTGTAACACTTTGGCATAATCATTCTGTTAATGACAGGGATGAATGGAAAGGTTGGCGAAATGTTTATGAATCGATAGTGGAAGCGGCCATATAAACACTTTTATGGAATATAAGTTGCTTTTTTCCGACGAAATAGACCATCAACGATGGGATGAATCAATGTCAAAGGACAAAACATCTTCCATCTTTGTCACCAGCTGGTATCTCAATCTAACAGCCGATAAATGGGGAGCGGTTTTGACTCCAGATTATACGATCTTATTTCCCTTTGCAATACGCAGAAAATTTGGGATCAATTATATATATCAACCTTTTTTTACAAGAAATTTCGGACTTTTTGGATTAAGTAAACAATCAAATTCAAGTACGGTGATTTTGAATCTACTTACCAGTGTGTTTAAATACTGGGATTTTGCAATTGATTTGATTGAGCCAACTCCTGTCCCTAAACTAATTCGAACTGAAAAAATATTTCAGGTTTTGAATCTTAATTCGTCCTATGAAAATCTTGTAAAAAATTATTCTTCTAAATTAAGAAGAAGCATCCGTTTGGTTAAGGAAGAAAAACTAAACATTATTCCTGTAACAGATTTTGCATATTTTACCAATGAATTCAAGAAACACACTTCAGAACGAATTCAAGTATTCAAGCAAAATGATTTTGACATGCTTCAAAAATTACTGGAGAAATGTGTTGAAAAGACGGAAGTATGGAGCTATGCAGTCGAAAAGAATAATGAAATTATAGCGTCCGCTTTTTTTGTCAGAACAAGTAATAGAATTACTTATATCGAAGGCTATAGCTCTTCATTGGGCCGGGAGTTGAGGGCAATGCATTTGCTTTTTGATCGTCTGATCAGTCAATATGCAGGCCAAGAACTAATTTTGGATTTTGGAGGTTCAAATGTTGAAACAATCGCCCACTTTTTTCGGAGCTTTGGGGCGATTGATCATTCCTATTTACATCTCAATTACAACAATTTACCTGTTTTATTGCGCTGGCTGAAGAAATAAGCTTCCTTTAAATTTAGGAAGACCCCTTTCAACTACATTTGTAAAAATATTTATGAATTAAATTTCTTTCTGACATGTTGTACATTTTAAGCCAGCAATCTTCAATAATTCATCATTTTATAGCCGAAATACGCGATCAGGAAATTCAAAAAGACAGAATGCGTTTCCGTAGAAACCTGGAACGCATTGGTGAAATTGCTGCGCTTGAAATCAGTAAAAAAATGGAATATGAAGATAAGGAAATCACTACTCCGCTGGGAGTTGCTATAATACCACAGTTAAAAGAGCAACCTGTTGTTGCAACCATCTTACGTGCAGGGTTGCCATTACATCAAGGTGTTTTAAATTATTTCGACAGCGCAGATAATGCCTTCGTTTCTGCTTATCGCCGTCATCATAAAGATGGTAGTTTTGATATCAGACTCGACTATTTGAGCAGTCCTCCACTTAATGGCCGTATCCTTATATTGGCTGATCCTATGTTGGCAACTGGCGCTTCTATTGTAATGACTTATAAAGCGATGTTACAAAAAGGGAAACCAAAACATACACATATTGTTTGTGCAATCGCCAGTGCCGAGGGCATTGAGCATGTTAAAAGTCATTTACCTACCGATGTTACCATCTGGGCAGGAGCCGTTGATGAAGAGTTAACAGCACAAGCATACATAGTTCCCGGATTAGGAGATGCCGGTGATCTGGCTTTTGGCATTAAAGAGTAAACAACAATTACTAATTCCTGTGCGTTCTTCTTTAGTAAAATCAACTTAACCTTTCTTCAGTCTCCCTAATTTATTTAAAAAATAATGTTATTCTTAACCGCTTTATCTTCATCAAGCATCTTAAAATCCATTAACTTAATATTTACTGGCCCTATTACTACATGGGGGAGCTAATAAAAATTCTTCAAGTAATATTATTGAGCAGCGTTAAATTTGTTGCCGGGCCCCCATTTGCCTATTATGATAAACGTTATGATTTTACTTTTTTTGAAACAGTACTTTATTGTGTTATTGGCGGAACCCTTGGTGTTTTAATTTTTACATTTTTCAGTAAAAAGCTCATTGATGCCTGGCATTTCCTGAAGTATAAAATAAAAAAAACATTTAAAAAGGAAGCGCCTTTTTCTGAACCAATTGCCGATATAAATAGTCCCTTGGAAATACATTATGAATATGTAGCCACCAGTAAAAAAGACAAGGTTATTTTTACTCCAAGAAACCGTAAAATAGTAAGGATTTGGCGCAAGTACGGGTTATTTGGAATTGCATTAATCACACCAGTAATTTTAAGTATTCCAATCGGGACCATAATAGCAAACACCCTTGTCAGCGATCGTAAAAAAGTGATTATATATATGTTTTTTTCCGTTCTTTTCTGGTCAATCACCATGACATCATTATTTGAGTTGTTTCATGCAGCAACCATTGGAGATTTGCAGGATCAATTGTCAAAATAAGAGTATTTCCCGAATTTAATTTAACCTAATCTTTTAAAAATCTTAAGTAATTTTAATGACTGAGTATAAACATCTTTTTTTTGATTTAGATCATACCTTATGGGACACAGACAGAAATGCAAAAGAAAGTTTGAATGAAATTTATTGTGAAATTCAATTAAACGATAAAAACCTTCCTTCCTTTGAAGCTTTTTATTTAAATTACAAAACACATAACGAACAACTTTGGGGCTTATATTCAGAAAACAAGATTGGCAAGGATGCCTTGCGGATTAACCGTTTTCGATATACGCTGGAGGATTTTAACATTTATGATTATCCGCTCTCCGAATCTATCGCCGATGAGTTCCTTAAACGCACCCCTTTTAAAACATACCTTATCGATGATGCTATTCATGTGTTAGATCACTTGTCGGAAAAATACAAAATGTCGATTATTACCAACGGCTTCAAGGAATCGCAACATATTAAAATGAATTCCTCAGGTTTAGGAAAATATTTTGAGCATATTTTTATTTCAGAAGAAATTGGATTTAACAAACCCGATTCAAGGATATTTGAACATGCATTAGATCAAACCGGTACAACAATAACAGAAGCCCTAATGATTGGCGACACCTATGAAACAGATATTTTAGGTGCATTTACAGCGGGTATTGATCAGGTTTTTTTCAAAACAAATCCTCCGGAAAACCAAAAAGCAACCTTTATAATTTCACGGCTTAAAGAATTGCTTGAAATTGTTTGATAAGTTGAGCGGTCATAGTATAAAAAATTGGTTTATCAACTTTCAGATTCTTAACTGTAGTCCTTTTTGAAACCTGAAATCATTTAACATAAATAAAAAAAAAGGACGGCTATTGGCCATCCTTTTATAATTTGGTATATAAGAAATTAATCTTTCATACCTTTTACTTTTTCCTTCTCAGTTGCTTCAGCTTTTTCCTCTCCTTTCTTAGCACAGCAGCTGGCTTTTGAGTTCTTTTTGCAACAAGATTTTGCTTCAGCACTATGGCATGATTTCATATCTTTTTTCACATCAGCACTTTCTACATTAGCCTCTGTTGCAGGTTTTACAGTTTTGTCTTTTGATTCAGTTTGGGCAGAAACTGACTGAACGGATATAAATCCGATGAAAGCGATAAGTGCAATTAATTTTTTCATTTTTTTGAGGGATTTTGTATTTAATTATTATGCAATGTTATGAACTTATACCAAAGCCTGCAAAAAATGTTTGTTAATCTTTGTTAATGCTTTGAGCCATTCATACGTACTTCATACCTACATTTGCAATTAAATGGTAATATCTGAAAATATACAGATGGCCTTTGCAGCCATTAAGAGTCAATCGCTCAGGGCTATTCTAACCATCTTAATTATTGCTTTCGGAATCATGGCACTGGTTGGCATCCTCACTTCTATTGATGCTATCAAAAACTCCATCAGCAGTAGTTTTTCAGCCATGGGGTCCAATTCATTTACCATTCGTAACAGGGGTATGAATATCCATATTGGTAAGAGTAGCAAAAATGCCAAACAACACCCCAATATCAATTACCACCAGGCAACAGCGTTTAAAAAAAATTATTTGTTTTCCAATCAAGTATCTGTAGCAACAACTGCCACGGGCATTGGGGTATTAAAGTTCGCTTCTGAAAAAACAAATCCGAATGTATGGGTGGTTGGTGCCGATGAGCAATATTTGAATGTATCAGGCTATACATTGAATAAGGGCAGAAATTTGTCTTCCCATGATCTGGAGCAAAGTACCCATGTTTGCCTATTGGGAAGCGATTTGGTCACTAAACTTTTTAAAAATACGTCCCCGATTGATAAAGTCATCAACGTTGGAGCTTCAAAATTCAGGGTAATAGGAACTTTAAAGGAAAAAGGAAGCAGTATGGGATTTGGAGGTGATAAAATCTGCATACTCCCGCTATCAACAGTTGAGCAATATTTTGCCACAAACGAGAATTCTTACAATATCACTGTTAAAACTGATAGGGCGGATCAAATGCAACCTGCAATTGGTGATGCCACCGGTGTAATGAGAAGCATCAGAAAAGATCAAGTTAAACAGGACAATTCATTCGAAATTGTACAAAGTGACACCCTGTCATCCATGCTTATCAGTTCTTTAAGTAATGTCACCATTGCTGCAACTATAATCGGAATAATCACGCTTTTTGGTGCAGCTATCGGTTTAATGAACATCATGCTGGTTTCGGTCACTGAGCGGACGAGAGAAATTGGCATACGAAAAGCTCTGGGTGCTACTCAAAAAGTCATCAGAAGACAGTTTTTGACGGAAGCCATTTTGATTTGTCAGATTGGCGGACTTGTAGGAATTGTATTGGGCATATTAATTGGCAACTTGCTGGCAATCAGTATGGGTGGAGCTTTTATCATACCCTGGAAGTGGATGCTCATGGGGGTAGTTGTTTGCTTTATTGTTGGACTTGTTTCAGGTTTATACCCGGCAGCCAAAGCCGCAAAACTTGACCCTATTGAAGCACTTCGTTATGAGTAAAAAATACTGAATGAAGCTTTTCTTGTGGATTATTTTTTAAAAGTCGGTTTTTAAGTAAGGATTTTTTTTCTACATTTGCCGTCCCGTTAAAAAAAACGGATAATCAACATTTCAAAAAATGATCAATCAGTATGAAACCGTCATAATCCTTACCCCTGTATTATTACAGGAGCAGGTTGATGAAGCGGTGAACAAATTCCGAAAAATCCTCACCGACAACGGTGCCATAATTGTTCATGAGAACAATTGGGGATTACGCAAGCTGGCCTATCCTATCCAGAAAAAAAACACAGGCTTTTATCATCTTTTCGAATTCAAGGCGGCAGGCTCATTAATTGAGAAACTGGAGCTTGAATACAAGCGCGATGAACGAATTATGCGTTTTCTCACAGTGGCACTAGACAAACATGCTATTGCATACAATGAACGTAAACGTAAAAATGCTGCCGCTAAGAAATTAGAAGAAGCAGCAGTCTAAATAATTCAGCAATCACTATGGCAACACATTCAGGCAATGCCGGAGAGGTTAGATACCTCAATCCACCGGCTGTAGAAACAGCAAAAAAGAAATACTGCCGTTTCAAGAAAATGGGCATCAAATACATTGATTATAAGGATGCTACATTTTTAATGAAATTTGTTAATGAGCAAGGTAAAGTATTACCTCGCCGATTAACCGGTACTTCCTTAAAATACCAGCGAAAAGTCGGACAATCAATTAAACGTGCCCGTCATCTTGCCTTAATGACTTATGTAGGAGACATGCTCAAGTAGTTTTCTATCAAGCGACTGCATAACTTACAATTAAATATTACTTAATTTTCTCATTCAATGGATATCATCTTAAAACAAGATATTAAAAACCTCGGATACACTGATGATGTGGTGAAGGTGCGTAATGGTTATGGATTAAATTACCTCATTCCTCAAGGAATGGCTGTAATTGCTAATCCTGTTAACAGAAAAATTCATCTGGAAGTTGTTAAACAACGTTCACATAAATTAGGTAAATTAAAGGGTGATGCTGAGAAATTAGCTAGTTCACTTGAAGGCGTAACCCTGAATATTCCAGCTAAAGTTGGTGAGAAAGGCAGGTTATTTGGTTCTATTACCTCTCAAAACCTGGTTGATATGCTAAAGAAAATGGGCTATTCCATTGACAAGAAACAAATCACTATGCCGGAAGAACATATTAAGAAAACCGGAACCTATACTGCTATTATTAACGTTCACCGAGATATTAAGGCCAACTTAACCTTCGAAGTAGTTGAAGGTTAATATCATAAATTCATAAACAAAGAAGGCAGGGTGAATACTCTGCCTTCTTTGTTAGCTTATCATTCTATTCAGTCATCTAATAAGTATCAACAAAATAATAAGATTATAAAATGGCAACAACAAGCGACGTCCATGTAGGTTCGGTAATCCGTTATAATGGTGAATTATGTGTGGTAATTGAATGGATGCACCGTACACCGGGCAATCTTCGGGCTTTTTACCAGGGTAAAATGCGCAATATAAAAAATGGCAAGGTCGCTGAGAACCGGTTCCGAACTGGTGAAGAAGTTGAATTGGCACGTGTTGAATACCGAATGTTGCAATACTTATACGGCGATGGCGATAGCCTTGTATGTATGGACAATGTGACTTATGAGCAGTTTCCTATCCCTCAGGAAATGTTTGGTGAATCTTTTAAATTCTTAAAGGAAGGTATGGAGGTTAAAGTTTCCTTTGAAGGTGATATGCCTATAATTGCGGAGCCACCCACTTTTGTGGAATTAGTCATCACTTATTCAGAACCAGGAGTAAGAGGTGATACTGCAACAAATACTTTAAAGAAAGCTACTGTTGAAACAGGTGCGATTGTAAATGTCCCGATTTTTGTTAATGAGGGAGAAAAAATAAAGATCGATACCCGGACTGGTGATTATGTTGAGCGAGTTAAATAACTATTGAACAGCTATTTGAAACAATTACCTAAAGTAAATTAAAGCGAATTATCAAAGCGTTGCCGAAGCCTTAACCTGATTTCCAATTGTCCTGCCAGGATAAACTTTTAATGCTTCTTCAAGACATTCCATAGCCATTTTCAAGGATTCGATTTTCAGCACATAGGCAATTCGTACTTGCTTAGCCCCCAATGATGGCTTTGAATAAAAACCAGTAGCCGGAGCCAGCATAATCGTGTTGCCATGAAAATCAAACTTCTCCAATAACCATTGACAAAATTTATCTGAATCATCAATAGGAAGTTCTGCCATACAATAAAAAGCCCCACTTGGTTTAGGGCAGAAAACGCCTTCCATCCTATTCAAAGCATCAATTACAAAATCACGACGAGCCACATATTCCTTTTTCACCTCCGTAAAATAGCTATCAGGTGTATCAATAGCCGCTTCTGCCGCTATTTGTCCAAAGGTAGGCGGACTTAATCGTGCTTGTGCAAATTTCAGTGCCGCTGACATCACTTCTTTGTTTTTTGACACCAACGCTCCTATTCTTGCACCACAAGCGCTGTATCGCTTAGAAATGCTGTCCATCAAGACGACATTTTGTTCAATACCCGGCAATTGCATCACTGAAAAATACTCTTTGCCATCATAGCAAAACTCCCGATATACTTCATCAGCAAATAAGAACAAATCGTATTTCAAAACCAACTCCCGCAAACGCTCCAATTCCTCCTTCGTATATAGGTAACCTGTAGGATTACTCGGATTGCAAATTAAAATGGCTTTTGTTTTGGGGGTGATTACTTTTTCAAAATCAGCGATCGGAGGCAAAGCAAAACCACTTTCTATGTTAGAAGGAACTGGAATTACCACCACACTTGCCTGGGTTGAAAAACCATTGTAATTGGCATAGTAAGGTTCAGGGATAATGATTTCATCACCCTCATTTAAACATGACATCATTCCGATTTCTATGGCTTCACTCCCTCCTGTGGTTATAATAATGTCTGTCCAATCAACATTGATTTTATTGCGGAGGTAATAAGTTGCCAGCTTTTTTCTGTATGACTCAATACCCGCAGAATGACTATACTCCACAACTTTCAGTTTCATATTCCTGAGCGCATCGAGCATTACTTCAGGCGTAGGTATATCAGGCTGTCCAATGTTAAGGTGAAAAATAGATTTCCCTTCCTTTTTAGCTTGCTCGGCAAATGGAACGAGTTTTCTGATCGGGGATGGGGGCATCTGTAGGCCCTTATTGGAGATTTTCGGCATGGCTAAAAATAAAAATTGTCCCGCTGCAAAGTGCAACGGGACAACAAATGTAAGAGAATTTGTTTTTAGTTCTTCGGGGCGTCCTTAGCCGGCTCAGTTGCAGCCGGAGCTGGAGCTTCAACAGTACCTTTTAAGTGCAATACTTTTGGGCTGTTTTTTGCATTTGAAGTAATAGTTACTGTTTTGTCTTGCATACCCATTTTACCTGCAGAGTTGAAAGTAACTTTAATTGAATTTTTACCTTTTGATACAATAGGCTCTTTTGGGTATTGAGGAACAGTACAGCCACATGATCCTTGAGCATTGGAAATAATTAAGGCTTCTTTACCAGTATTGGTGAATGAAAATTCACGGGTTACTGATTCGCCCTGTTTAATTGTTCCAAAGTTGTACTCTTCTACTTCGAAAGTCATTTCAGGAGCATTTTTCATGTCAGCAGGAGCGGCTTGCGCAGGAACAGTTGTAGGTGCCGGAGCAGCCTTTTTATCCTGTGCGAAAGCAGCTGTCATTAATAAACAGAACGATGCAAATACAATTGATTTTTTCATGGATTAATTTTTGTTTGAAGTTTATACTATTTTTTTGATTTTTTATTTTAATTTCCAGGGGAGGCCAATGGACTCATTCCTTTGTTTTTCATTACAGGTGTTTGATCTTCAGATTGTTCCTGACTTTTAACAACTCCTTTAATAGTAAGTACCTTGGTTACACTAGTTGCATTTGAAGTAACCGTAACTGTTTTGGTAAAAGGGCCGGGTCTTTTTGTATCATAACTAACATTTATGATATTGGATTGTCCTTTTAAGATTGGTTCTTTGGGCCATTTAGGTACAGTACAACCACAAGAGCCTCTTGCATCGCTAATTACTAAAGGCTCTTTTCCTGTATTCGTAAATTTAAAGGCATAAACGCCATCGCCTGCATAATCAATTGTTCCGTAATCATGTACTTCATTTTCAAAGGTAATTTCAGGAGCACCCTGGCTATTGGCCTTATCATTACTTGATTGTGCCATGGCATTCAATCCTGCGAAGACCAAGAAGGCAAGTGCAATTGGAAGGTGTTTTTTCATGAGTAATTAGAATGGTTTATAGTTTGACTCTAACGTTAACAACGAGGGCAAAGTTCTAACAAAGAAATGAATATTAAGTGAAACAATCTTACTATAAATGAAGGAGATAATGATTAAAGGGCAATTTCATTTGCAGAAAATCAGGATTTTGTCAGAGCAGCATCATTAATTTACTGCTTCTGCCTTTCTGCTTCATAAACTGAAAATTCCGGATTCTCTCTCGACTTTGATTCTTTTACAGCTCCCCGTAAACAAGATTTCATTTAACAAGTTTAGGGATATTTTTCACTGCAGTTCTGTCCTATTTTCAAAATTAATCTGTAATTCAGAAAATCTGTTTATATATATTCCATTAATAATATCTACAAGATAGTTTGCAAAATTGATTTCATAAAACCATAAAAACAAAAATTCATTTCTTACTTCGACTTGGATTTATGAAATACGATCCATTCCGAAGTATATTGAAAACAGGTAAATACATTTTTTAACAAGAGCATTTTCAAAGCAAAAAATCAAATTACTTACAAATTGTAAGAAAGCCGCTTAATTAACTATTTTTTTTGAACCCCGTCTGCTCAAATTTACATATAAGGGCAACACTCTACAAGACAATACAACTATGTTTAATTTAAAAAGAACAAGAAAGCTTTCTTTCTTGGCAACAACCCATTTGCTAATTATCACATCATTCAACATTGTTGAAGGTGCTGCTAAAACGTGGGTCGGTACGACCAATGACTGGTCGACAGGTAGTAACTGGAGCCCAAGCGGTGTCCCAACTAATGCCGACGATGCAACTATTCCGACAAGTCCAACTGGTGGCAACTTTCCAACTATCAGCACTGGAACCGTTGCAGTTAAAAAAATGACTATTCAGTCCGGAGCCACTGTAACGCAAACAGGAGGAACGCTACAAGTGGCTGATGACTGGGAAAACAGTGGTACGTTTACAGCTAGTTCCGGTGCAGTTCAATTTACAGGCAACGGCTCTGCTGCCAGCATTTTCAATGTAGGCACAAATCAGTTTTATGACGTAATTGTTGACGCAGGCATTGATCCAAAATTTGATAATAATGCTAACGGCAGCATTTTAGTATCACATGATTTCACCAACAATAATACCGGTTTAGATAATAATGTCAATCCTACCTTCACCTTTAACGGGTCAGGCAATCAAAATATATTTAGTGCAGGTACAAGTGGCAAAACAACTTTTGGAAATCTGGTGATTAATAAATCTGGGGGAACCGTTTCACTCACTTCAGGACTTGAAGTTTTTAGTGATCTTACGATTACAGCAGGGTCATTGAGTACAGGGTCAAACTACACACTCCTTATTGGCGGCAATGCCGCTTTTAATGGCGGTAGTTTCACCATTAATGCCAGTACCATAATTGTTCCCGGAACATGGACTAATGCAGGAAGTACGATAACCGGAGGTGCATGCAGTTTAGATGTTGCCGGCGACTTTACATTGACTACCGGTTCAATTAGCGCTTCTACAGGAACTTTATTATTGGGCGGAAACTTTACCAACAATAGTTCCAATGCAACGTTTGATATTC
>JANOXC010000019.1:0-2452 GCA_031418215.1 Bacteroidota bacterium | reverse complement strand
CTCATATAAATATTCCGGATAGGAATAAACTTTCAATCCCTGTTCCTTCGCTTTCAACAACTCGGGGTTATCAGCTCGTGCATGCATACCAAGTATGACAGCATGCAACTGTTCATTTATTTTTTCAGGGAACCAGCCCATTGCATCCGGTAAGATGCCGGCTTTTGCTAACCTGGAACGGGAAGGCTCGTTGATCTCATCATCGGAACCAGTAATGGTGTAACCCTTCTGCAACAAGGCTAAGGCAAGGTTGTGCATAGCACTTCCTCCTATTGCTATAAAATGTACTTTCATGGTATTACAATATGGGACAATATTAATCTGTTATGATAATTGTAGTTTGCATTTAAGAATTAATTTTGAACAGTATTTTGGAGTAGGCAGTAGGCAGTTGCAGTTGGCAGTTGCAGTTGCAGTTGCAGTTGCAGTTGCAGTTGGCAGTTGGCAGTAGGTAGTTGACAGTAGGCAGTTGACAGTTGACAGTTAGCAAAATTAAAAATTGTAAACTGCAAATTGTAAACTGCAAACTACATTAGGGACCATCTTATAAAATATCATCATTCAATATGAAACTTTACTCTATAAATACCGGTTACTTCAAACTCGATGGCGGGGCTATGTTCGGCGTAGTGCCTAAATCCATCTGGCATAAATTAGTTCCGGCTGATGAAAACAATCTTTGCAATTGGGCATTACGTTGCTTATTGGTGGAGATGGAAGGACGGTTGATTTTAATTGATAATGGAATTGGCAATAAACAGGATGAACGGTTTTTCAGTCACTATTATTTGAATGGGGATGATAATTTAGAAAAATCGTTGAAACTAAATGGTTTCCACATGGACAATATTACCGACGTGTTTCTCACCCATTTGCATTTCGATCATTGCGGCGGTAGTATTCAATTCAACAAGGAAAAGGCCATTTATGAACCGGCATTTAAGAATGCCATTTACTGGAGTAATGAGGCACATTGGAAATGGGCAACCGAACCCAATGTGCGTGAAAAAGCCAGTTTCCTAAAGGAAAACATTTTACCGATTAAGGAAAGTGGTCAGTTGAAATTTACCTATGAAGGCGCTGAGCTTTACCCGGGCTTCTCCATTTCCTATGCAAATGGACATACCGACGGTATGATGATACCACATATTAATTACAAGGATAAGACACTTGTTTACATGGCTGATTTACTGCCATCAGTAGCACATATTCCATTGCCTTATGTAATGGGTTACGATACTCGCCCGCTAATCACAATGGAAGAAAAAGCTTTGTTCCTTCAAAAAGCAGCTGCCAATGATTACGTCTTATTCTTTGAACATGATGCTGTTAATGAATGTTGCTCTTTGCAGTCGACGGAAAAAGGGGTGCGACATAAAGATACTTTTTCATTGGCAGAGTGGATTTAGAGATATTGAATATTGAATGTTGAATATTGAATGTTGAATACTTTGAAAGTTATCGTAGAAAGCTGAATTTCCGATTCCTTAGTATTACATCGGTTGTATGAAGGCCCCATTCTCTTCTACAGAATAGTAGTCTTTTTCAAATTTGATGGCTTCTTTTGTCCACCATTTTACCTTTGAATGTTTGTTTGTATCATCCATGATTAGCTTTTTGTACTGAAAACAGGTGTTTAGTTTCCTGAGGCTTATTGAAGGATTTCCGGTAAGAATAATGAAATCAACAAGCAAAGGCTTGGCTATTTTTTTTTGCTTAAGCTGAATAGCGTACAGGCTGTCAACAACAATAATTTTCGTATTGTTAAACAATATAGCCTGATCACATTTTATCAATGAGGCCTCATTAAAATTTTTGTGAATAAAACTGGTGTTTTCAATGCCTTGCCTCCACCAATGTTGAGCCAAATGGAATTGAATAGTATTTTTTTCCTGTTGCAGTTTATCATCAGCTATTAAATAACAATGATGACCTTCAATAAAGCCGATTGCACGATGTTTTTTTAATGCATAAACTATCATTATTTTTTGGCGACTCAATGAAATGTTTTCCCATACCTGCAATAATTGAAAAACAATCAGCAGGATTAGAAACGGTAAAAGATGGATCCATTGTTTTTGCAACAAATACCATAATCCAAAAATAATTATTAAATAAATCATAATCATTTCAAGTAAGCTGATGGAAATAGCGTTGATAACAGCATAAGGTATTTGATCAATCAGCTTGACTGTTTCATTGGAGAACCAGATACAGGCATAACAGAACTTTGAGATTAACATTCCCAAAACCGGAACCTCGTATAAAATCACCAATGCTATACAGGCATAAATAGCAGCTGTCGTTGCAGGAATGACTAATAAATTGGCAACAAGAAAAAAGTTGGGGAACTGGTGAAAGTAAAATATGCCTAATGGAAAAGTGATTAACTGGGCACATAAGGAAACGGAAACAATACTCCATACAGCATGCAGAAAACTGTTGGGTGGCT